>JBLHRW010000148.1:0-10542 GCA_047626445.1 Neolewinella sp. | reverse complement strand
TCCAAATGGCTAAAGTCGAGCTAAGAGATAAGCTTTCATTTTTTTAAAATTTAGATGGTGGTAGAATATTGTTATTGTTTTCAATCGCCCCGGGCAAAGTATTGGCTTACTACAGCTTGAAACTGAAGTGATTCCCAGGGCGATTATTTCATCGATGGAACGCTGTGTTAGCGTGTGGTACTACTCCACCTTTTCCTCCAGAAACTTCCGGATATAGCCAGCAATCTCCTCCCCATCTTCTTCCAGCGCGAAGTGTCCGGTATCCAGTAGGTGGAAGGTTACGTCCTTCAAGTCTTTTTTATACGGGAAGGCACCTTCAGCAGGGAATATGTAGTCGTTTTTTCCCCATACAATCAGGACTGGTGGCTGGTAGGTTCTGAAGTACTTTTGCCAGCTGGGGTAAAGCGGAACGTTGGTACGGTAATCATAGAACATGGCCAACTGTATGGTATTATTTTCAGGTCTCAGGAGGTGACGCAGGTCTACTTCCCAGTTGTCGGGGCTAATGGTCTCAGCATTTCTAACGCCGTGGGTGTATTGCCATTTCAGTCCTTCCGGAGCGTGGAACCCTTGCAGGGCTTTACCGTTTTCGACGGTATAATCGTTCCAGTACTTTTTGATCGGAATCCAAAAGTCCCGAAGGCCTTCTTCATAGGCGTTGCCATTCTGGATGATAAGCCCCTGTACCCGGTCGGGGTACTTGGCCGCAATTCGATAGCCAACCGGCGCACCATAATCCATCAGGTAGATACTGTACTTTTTGATTTCCAGCTTCTCCAAAAAGCCTTCAACGATCAGCGCCATATTATCAAAGGTGTAGTCGAAGTCTTCCATCGCTGGTTGTTCGCTTTGCCCATACCCTGGATAATCGGGGGCGATCAGGTGGTACTTATCGGACAAGTCTTCAATCAAGTTCCGAAACATATGGGAGGAGGTCGGGTAACCGTGCAGCAGCAAAAGCGTTGGCGCATCTTTGGGGCCAGCCTCTCGGTAGAATACATTTACGCCGTTCACTTCAACGGTTTTATGTAGTGTAGGGTAATTCGGGCGTTTGGTCGCATCGTAAGTCGTAGCGACTTCCTGAGGTGCACCAGCAGCGGATACTTCTACCCCTTGAGGGGTGCTCATCGCAAGTGCTTCTGTTTGAGCGACACCAGAATAGGCAGCAAAAACAGCGATTACGGAGAGGAATAATACTTTCAGGCTTTTCATCATTGTGTATTTAAGGTGAATAAAGGATAAATAAGGGAGCCGCTAGGCCGCCTTTTTAGTGTGTTATTTTGAGGTGGTACAGCCCTGAACAGAAGGACTATTCAGCACTGCTCCACTTGGTTATTACTGGGAGACATCAAGCGCAATAGCCTCATTCTCCTTGGCAGAAAAGGAACCTTGCTTCAAGGTTGCTTCAAAGGCAAGGAAGCCTCCCAGAAGGTTTGGGGAATTCGCCATTGCTGCGTAAAGGTTCGGAACGCGTCCTACTTTCTGCTTAATGTTACTGAAAATGGCTTGGGCCTGTTCCCCTACTTGGTGAGAGGTGAGTGCTTTTAAAGTTTTCATCGTTCTTAAGTTTTAGTGATAAATTATTTTCACCAAAACACATACAATTAGCGTGCCAAACCCAATTATTTTACACAATTAATTGGTTATCAATTATTAACACATTTACACTAAATCACTAAGTTCAATTAAAGTTGCCAACATGTTGTCACATCGCCAATATATTGGCAATTTAAGGCCGTTGAATATCCAATTTCTTCATTCTAGCTTCCAACGTAGTCCTGTTTATGTCAAGTAGGTTCGCCGCGCCTTGCTTCCCACTCACTTTCCCGTTGGTAAACGCCAACGCCTTCAAAATATGTGCGCGCTCGTTTTCTGCCAGGCTTACCAGCCCTTGCTTTTTTGCCGCATTCGGTAATTGCCGTAGCGAGTCCCCCAAGTCTAATTTTGGCCCGCTCGAAATAATGACGGCCCTTTCAATCACATTCTCCAACTCTCGCACATTACCCGTCCAATGGTACTGCGCTAAGTCATCCATGACTTTTTTAGTGACCACGCTTATTTCCTTCCCAAATTTCTTTTCGAATTTCTTGACAAAATGCGTTACCAATAAGGGGATATCCTCTCTTCGCTCTCTAAGCGGGGGCACGTAAATAGGAAATACGTTTAAGCGATAGTAGAGGTCTTCCCGAAAAGTCCCTTTGCCAATTTCTGCTGGCAAGTCCCGGTTAGTCGCTGCGATGACCCGCACATCTACGGTGTTGGTTTTTGAGCTTCCCAGGCGATCAAATTCCCCTTCCTGAAGCACCCTAAGTAGTTTTGATTGCAATTCGATGGGGAGCTCTCCAATTTCATCCAGAAAAATAGTACCCCCATCAGCCAATTCAAAGCGGCCTATTCTCTTATTAAGCGCTCCGGTAAACGCTCCTTTCTCGTGCCCAAACAGCTCGCTTTCGATAAGGTGAGTAGGTAAGGCGGCACAATTCACCTTGACAAGAGGACGGTCTTTCCGGGTGCTCAAATTATGGATAGCCCTAACGATGAGTTCCTTTCCGGTACCCGATTCTCCCAAAACCAGTGTAGTTGCATCCGTCGCTGCAACCTGCTCTACCTGGGCCAAGACCTTCTTGAATTTTTTACTCTTACTTATTATTTCCTCGAAGCTGTGCGTCAACTTCAGCTCTTGCCGCAAGTACCTGTTCTCTGCCTCTAGCTGAGTTTTCAACTTCTCTACCTCCGTGAGTGCATGCAATAGCTCTGCGTTACTTTCCTCCAGCTTCCGTTCATTCTCTTTCCTTCGGGTAATGTCTCTAAACACAACGACGGCCCCGAGCAACTCTTCGTTTTCGCCTTTAATTGGTGTGCTGGTATACTCGACAGGAAAGCTAGAACCGTCTTTCCGCCAGAAAATATCATTGTCCACAGTATGGACTTCACCATCCTTAAAGGCTGCATAAATCGGGCACTCGTGTGCTGGGTAGTCTGTCCCATCAGGCCTCGTATGGTGCAAAATATCGTGCTGCGGCTTTGCGATTAGGTCCTCCAGCTCCCAGCCAATCATATCAGCGGCAGCTCTATTTACAAACGTTGTGTGTCCTTGGCTGCTTAGCCCATAAATGCCTTCTGCTGCCGACTGCAGAATAAGTTCGTAATGCCTTTGTAGCTGTTGCAACTTTTCTTCTACGCCCTGAAGGGAAAAATGGGCAGGAGATTCGCTATTTTTTTCCATGGCTGTTTCAACTTCAAGTTCCTCAAAACTACTTTCAATCCCTTGTCAATCCAAGTTACGGTATGATTTCCCACAGGAGGGCGAGGGCGCAGGTGCAAAACATGTTGGAGGAGCAAGGAAAGGCGGTCAAAAATCGTGGTTTATTTATTTCCCATCCTTAAAGCAATATACATCGGAGATCATTGACGTTCCTTAGGGACGCCGTATAAATAACTTACTGGTTTTTGACCTGACGCTTTTGTTCTCACCGCGCTTAAAAATCCTTTGCATAGCCTCAGTTACGGAAATTATTTTTAGGTGCGGGGAGGGCAAAATAAGACGGTCAAAAGGCGTAAGTTATTTGTACGGCGTTCCTTAAACTCATTTTAAGCGTATTCCAAAGGCTATCTTAAAGTATGAACAAATGCACCTTCCCCACAAACAATGCCCTTATCTTTAGCTACCTGACCGAACCCTTCTTTTTACCCGATGCCCGTTTTAAATCGAATTTGCTGCTATCTATTGCTCCTACCGGCCCTCGCTTTGCCGGCCCAGGATCCCTTTTTTACGCACTTTACCGGAAATGAAGCGCTCTTTAATCCAGCGATGACGGGTACGCTGGGTGCGACCACCTTCACGCTAAAAAACAAACAACAATGGCAACAGGCCGGGCACAACGGCTACCAGACCACAGCGGTGGTTTATGAAGAGAGTATGCCCTGTAGTATGTTCGACTATGGTCTGTCCCTTGTTCGGGACCAAGAAGGACAAGGCCTACTGAAGACCTTAAAAATGGGCGGGATGCTGGCCGCCTACGTCCCGCTGGGCCGGGGGGCAAAGTCGGTTCGTCCGGCAGATTTACGCATCGGCACTGGCCTGCATTGGGGCCAGCAATCCATCGACTTCAGCCGACTAACTTTCATCGACCAGCTACACCCAAAATATGGCCGGGTCGGCCCCGACCAGCAGGCCATCCTGTCTTCCTTTGCTGCACCCAACGGCGGGCGGTCCGACTGGTACTTCCAGCCGTCCATAGGGTTCAACCTCCGAGGTATTATGCTGGCCAAACGAGACAACCCCGTTTTCGGGAGCATCGGCGGTGCCGTCCACAACCTGGTACCATTGGTGGGCCGGGAGGGACAAAACTGGTCCTTACTGGGCCTGGGCACCTCAACGATTCCACGCTACAGCTTCCATGCGGAAGCCGAAGCGGTCATTAAGGAGTTTGATCGTAACAACTTCCTCTCCATACAACCCCGGTTTGCCGGGCAGGTCCAGGGGGCACTCTCTTACCTCGAAGCCGGCCTCGAGGTAGGCTTTTCCCAACGGCTCTCCGCTGGCGTAACTTACCATACTGCGCAGACCAACGCAGAAGGGGAACCCGCCACCAACTGGGCCAGCCTGCACCTGCAAACTGGTGTTTTTAGCTTTCCCGGCCAGCGGCTAGACGTGGGCTTCAGCTATAATTTCAACCTTAGCGGCCTACGCAATTTTGTGGGGAACACCCTGGAGTTTACCGCCCGCTGGAGCCTGGCAACTAGTACCATCTGCCGACTCAGGGGCCAAAAGGCAAGTTATGACGGTTCCGATGCTTTACAATGCCCCACCGCCAGAGGAGGCATGGGCCGGAATAAGATCTACGAAAACATCTGGCACAAAACCGGTGTGCTCGACAAAGGTGCCAAGCCCGAATAAATACCCGTAACCATGCAGCTACAACAACCTATGATGGTATCGGTAAATTCTGAGCAGGAAGCGCTACTTGTTAGCAAAGACTCCTACCCCACCGCTGACGATGCCCGGCACAATTTTAGATCAAAACGCGAAGCGTTTTCAAAAAGCCCCTCCCCCGTGGAGAGGGGTTGGGGAGGGAGTTTCTTGCTGCCATTCTACTTCCTGACCCTGCTTTTTCTCCTCTCTACCCAACCACTATCCTCCCAGGATTGCGAACCCACCCCACCTTCAGCCAATTCCAACGACTGCAACATCGACCCGGTCCGGATCGCACTAGCCGCCGACGGTAATAACATCTTCTGTGACGGCCAGTCTGCCATTGTCGCCATCGATGAAGATCGTAGCATCGACTTCGATCAGCTAATCTACTACTGGTGTGATGGTAACGTGGATACGATCGGATTCGATGAACAACCCGGCACCCACGTATATAACATCTCCGAAGAAGAGCTGTGTGACCAAACCGAGGATAATTATTTCATCCGGGTTATCGGTCAAAAATTCTGCGCCGATGGCGTAACGGAACGAAGTACCGGGATCTCGGTTGGTGTCCGTTATCGTCCACGCGCCGAATTTACCACCGGCGGCACCGTTTGCCTGATGGAGGGTATTAGCCCCACCAACGCAAGCTGTAACGCCACCATGTATCAATGGGATTTTGGTGACGGCTCTATGTCTGATTTACCAAACCCCAGTCACGTTTATGATAACCCCGGCAATTACACCATCAGACTACGTGCCAGCAACGAATGTGGCACCGACACCTACACCCAAGGCATCAGCGTAGTACAAGAACCCGACGCCGCCTTCACCGCCTCCGAGCCCGATGGCTGCGTTGGCGACGTGATCGACCTGAACGCCACCGTCAACTCCTTCACCAATACCCGGTGGACGATACTCCCAGCCGACACCCTCGCCTGGTGCTATACCGATACCACTACAATGAATGACTTTACGGTAGATGTATCCATCCGGTTCAAGCGCGTCGGCACCTACACTATCCGGCTGACCGGCTCCAATGCCTGTGGTATGGAAGAGGAAGTAATCACCATCGAGATTGCCGACGCACCGGTATTCAATCTACGGGGCCCTGCCGCTACCTGCGGGCCGCAAACGCTGACCGCTGACGAGCTGGGGTTCAACGTCACCGGCAACGTCACTGGCATTGACTGGACCTTCACCGCCGCTGACCGAACGACGGCAAGTGGCGCTGATTTTGGCAACGTCACCTTCACCCAAAGTGGTACCGCGACCGTCATCGTAAGGAGTGAATGTAATCCCCAGGGCACTGAACGTACCGTCAATGTAGTCGTCGTTGAACCGCAAACGGTCAGTATTACGGACCCCGGAGAATTCTGTGCCTCGACGGATACCGTCAGGCTAACGGCCACGCCTCCGGGAGGTACCTGGTCGGGTGGAGGAGTTACTTCAGATGGCCGGTTCGTTCCCAATATTGCTGGTTCCCGCAACTTCGCCTACTCGCTCAACAATGCCCCCTGCAACGACGAAGCCATCATCGAGGTCGAAGTCGTCAACTCAGCCATGGTTTCCACCCAGGATGAGGTCGTTTGCATCGATAGTGCTCCCCTGAACCTTAGCTTCAGTCCGGGTGGCGGGACATGGTCTGGCCCCGGCATTACCGACTCAATTACAGGGTTATTTGATCCTGCGGCAGCCGGTGTAGGGGACCATAACCCCACCTATTCTTTCACGGATGCTAATGCCTGTGATGTAACTGCCAGCCCCCGGATAACCGTTGAAGCGCTAGCCGTACTAAGTGGACCGGACACCCTTGACGTGTGCCGGACAGACGATGACCTGGACCTTCCTGCACTTACCGCTGTTTCTGCCAACCCCGGCGGAGGCACCTTTGCCTGGTCCGGCCCCGGCGTTTCTGCCGACGGCACTTTCAATTCTGGCTCCGCCGGACTCGGAGAAGGCTTCTATGTGGCGCGCTTCGTGTACACCCGTAACGATTGTGTGGTAGGCGACAGCCTCGTTATTGCCGTTACCGTTCCCGAGCTGCTGGCGGTAGCCGGCCCTGCGGAGATTTGCATCGCAGAAGGAACGCTCCCCCTTACCACCAATTTAAATGGTGGCCGTTGGACCGGGCCGGGCATCGGTGCCAACACCGGAGAGATCGACCTGATGGCGGCCGGAGGTGGTGTTCATACCTACACCTACCTAACTGCTCCCGGAACCTCCTGCGAACAATCCGCCAGCCTAATACTGGAAGTCAAAGATCCAGCAGAAGGGCTCACCACGGGTGGCCCGGTGACCGTTTGCGAAGGCCCCACGTCTATCAGCCTGCTGGGTGCCCGCCCGCAGGGTGGTACCTGGACTGGCCCGGCCCTGACCAGTGCCATCACCGGTACCATTGACCTGACGCAATTGACGCCCGGGCAGGATTATACCTACACCTACTGCGTCTCCGATGCCTCCGTGCCAGATTGTGATGCCTGCCAGGACAAGATATTCACCTACAGTGCCAAGCCTTCAGCAGCATTCGCTATCACCGGCCCAACCTGTATCAACGAGCGCTTCCAACTGGAACCTACGATGACCGGCCTAAGCTATCGATGGGACTTTGGGGACGGAAACACCTCCACCAGCCCCAGTCCGCAGTATGATTACAATACTAGGGGAAGCTACTCCATACGGTTGATTGTGGAGACCGGACCGGGGTGCAGCGATACCAGTAGCCAATCGCTGTTCATTTCCGAACCGCCCGTAGCCGACTATGCTTTACCCGTCACCGAAGGCTGTGCGCCCTTCGAACTGCAGCTGAACGACCTGAGTTCCGGAGACAACATCACCGTCCGGTACCTCATCGAGGGGGATACGCTGTCTAGCCCGACGTACGTCTTCGACAGCATTACCGACGACCGTTGGTTTACCATTATTCAATTAGTCGAAAATGATTGTGGCTTGCGGACCAACGTAGATTCCGTCTTAGTCCATCCTTACCCTCTGGCCCGTTTCGGTATTGATGCCGACGAGGGCTGCTCCCCCTATACTTCCGGGTTGATCAACATTACCCTCGGCAACCCAGACAGTTTTTACTGGAACCTCGGCCTGGACAACCTGATTCTCCGCGATTTCGAACCGACCTTGCCCTCGTATACCACTCCTGCTGATTCCGTATCCGTTTACACCATCACACTGGTCACCACTAATGCGTGTGGGGTAGACACTTTTACGCAAGAAATCACGGTACTACCTCCCGACGTAACGGCCTTCATCCAGCTGGACACCCTGCGTGGTTGCCAACCACTTACCTTACCCGCACAATCTTTCAGCACGCCGGGTTCGGAGCTGAGTTGGACCATCATCGGGCCCGACGGCACTCAGGTCAGTGGCGGAGCGGGTAACCGGCCAAATGTGCCGTTAGACCAGCCAGGCACACACACCATCATCCTTACCGCCACCGGCTGTGGCACCGATGCGGACACTGCTTACGTCGAAGTATTACCTGCTCCTGAGATCAATTTTACGAACCTGCCGACGGTTTGCCTCGGGCAGTCCATCACCTTTAACAATGGTTCTCCTGCCGTCAGTGCCAGCAATTGGGATTTTGGAGATAATACTACTTCTGTGGATTATTCCCCGGTGCATGTTTATGATTCTGCCGGCGTCTTCACCGTCACTTACACCGGGTTTTCCCAGGCGAATAATTGCCCGGCAACCGTAACTGGAGAGGTCCGCGTACTCGGTCTACCGGTAAGTGCCTTCAGCCCAGCCAACAGCAGCGGCTGCCCCGGCCTTACCGTTGACTTCACGAACAATTCCACTGGCGTTGGTCCGCTGCGCTACAGCTGGAACTTTGGCGATGGCAGCAACGAGACTTCCGTCGCCTCCCCCAGCCACACCTTCCACCAGGCTGGTAATTTTCCCGTTCGGATGATCACCTTCGACGACGCCGGATGCTTCAGTGACACGACCTTCGCCGTGGTCAGTATTTTTGCCCCGCCGGTCAGTAATTTTGACCTCAGCAGCAATGAACTATGCCTGAACAACGACGTCTTGCTGGCCACGTCAACTTCTGCGGCGCCCAGCACAGATTGGCTGGTTGATGGTCTTAGCGCTACGGGGCAAACCACCACCTACATACCCACAACTCCCGGCACCTTCAACATTCGCCAGATCGTTACCAACAGCGAAGGATGTAGAGATACCAGTCAACAAGTATTTACTGTACTCCCGGCACCGAGGGCGATGGCTTCCGTAGATTTAGCGGAGGTTTGTGCGGGGAGCACCCCCACTTTCTCTTCCAGCGGCAGCACTTTTACTACAGGCTTTTTATGGGATTTCAGGGATGATACCGGTAGTACGGCGCCTAACCCAGTACAAGCCTTCAATACCTCGGGCAACTACCGCATTAGCCTGGTGGCAACCAACACCAATGGCTGCCCGGCAGATACCGCCTTTGTGGACCTCACCGTCCACCCCAATCCAATCGCAGGTTTCACCATCGACAAGACTGAAGAATGTGGTGCTCCGGCCGAAGTCAACCTCAATAACACCTCCAGCGACAACCTTAGCAATGAATGGGACTTTGGTAACGGGCAAACAGGAACTGACCGCTCCCCTACCCTAATCTATGACGACGCCGGTACCTACACGATCCAACTGATCGCAGTTTCTGACTTTGGCTGTCGGGACACCTCCCGCCAGGAGGTCGATATTTTTGGACGTCCCGAAGCCTTGGCGACTGCCTCCAATGCTTTTATCTGTGCACGAGATACCCTGACACTAGTGGCGGAGACAACCCCGGCGACCCGCTACGAATGGTACCTGGCGCCAACCCTTGAACCGCGCCTGGGCCGAATTCAACGGTACGTTTTACCCGATGCCGGAGTATACTTTTTCAACCTAATCGCCATCTATAATGACCAGTGCAAAGACACCTTATCGGAGCCAATCCAGGTCCGGGTTTTCGGTCGGCCACTGGCGGATTTTGACTTCATCGCCGACGAATCTGCGACGATTATCGGAGACGTACGCTTCATCAACCTCTCCGACGGAGGGGATACCTTTCTGTGGGATTTAGGGGACGGCACCGAAATAGAAGACTTCGAGTTTACTCATGAATACGACATCAATGGCAGCCTTGATGTCCGCTTGATTGCGGTAACGATGAATAGTGGTAGCCTTTTCTGCGCCGACACCATCATCAAGCCAGTATCCTTGGAATCGATCGCCAGCTTTGAAGTTCCTGATGCGATTTCACCAGACTACGGTGCGGAGGCTATCCGGGTATGGGGAGCCGTTGGCTCCGGGGTGGAAGCCTATAACTTGCGGGTATATTCTCCCTACGGTGAATTGGTCTGGCAAACGGAAAGTCTTTCCGAAGACCAGCCGGATGGCCGTTGGGATGGTACCATTAACGGAGCACCGGTTCCTCAGGGAGCTTACAGCTGGCAAGCACAAGCCAGGTTTATGGATGGAAGGGTTGTTCGTCGGGTTGGTACCGTTACGGTGCTCCGGTAGGGAGAATAGGAGGCAGCGTAACCACTAAGGCACTCAGGCACTAAGAGCTACACTCAGGAGAATAGGAGGCAGCGTAACCACTAAGGCACTCAGGCACTAAGAGCTACACTCAG
>JBLHRW010000147.1:0-10605 GCA_047626445.1 Neolewinella sp. | reverse complement strand
TTTTTTAACGACGCGGAGCGTCGTCAAGTTAATCCTTGGGTTCGTTACCCCGGACTTCGTCCAGGGTAACTATTGTGTATTCGCTACGCGAAATCAAGGCAACCTGAATGCATATAAACTTAATTTACACTGTACTAGTACAGTGTAATTTAAGTTTTCGCTGCTTTTTACTTGTCGCGTAGCGACTGCACTTGAGTTGCCTGGGACAAGGAGGAACGACGTAGTCCCAGGTAACGAAATGGGCCGTTAAGGTTTGACGACGCTGCGCGTCGTAAGGTTAGTCCTTAGTCCGGTTACCCCGGACTTTGTCCGGGGTAACTAATGTGTATTCGCTACGCGAAATCATGGCAACTTATATATTTAAACTTAAATTACACTGTACTAGGGCAAGCCCCGCCTGTAGCGACATCGATTTTGGTGGCTGCGTTTGCAGGGCGAATGCGAGATGATTATATGTTCGTTAGTCGGGTAGGGCTTGCCTCCGTCTCGCTGGCGAGATTTTAATCGGAAATTTATGGAGGCGGTCAATAAGTTGTCGTAAATATGTAGAAGTACGACAACAGCCCTGCCGATGTGTCGTAAATATGTAGAAGTACGACAACTGCCCTGCCGACGTGTCGTAAATATGTAGAAGTACGACAACGGCCCTGCCGACGTATCGTAAATATGTAGAAGTACGACAACGGTGGTATATGCTGAAAACCTAAGCCGCTCTCCCTGCCCTCTAACCTCCATTGCACCCGCGACCGCGCCAAAAAAACGTGACCCTCTTTACAGTCCTTCGTCTTGTAGTAACTTGTACCCTTATAGGATCATTAGACCATTTATCTATGCCGCAGCTCATTGACGCCGACTTACAAGCTAAACGCGCCCGCCTCGAGGAAATCATCAAGAACCTGCACGAGCTAACGCTGCGTATTGGGCACGAAGAGATGGCTCAAACCGTAAGCGAACTGCGTAATCGGATCTTCGAACCGTTCATGTTTGTGATTGTGGGTGAGGTGAAGGCGGGGAAATCCAGCTTCATCAACGCCTTACTGGCTACCGGCCAGGAGATCACCAAGGCGGCGCCACAGCCGATGACGGACACCATCCAGCAGATTCTTTACGGGGAAGAAAAGCGGGAGGTAGTCGTCAACAAGTACCTAAAAAAAATATTTCTTCCGGTGGACATCCTACGGGAAATTGCCATCGTGGATACGCCTGGTACTAACACCATTGTGGAGCACCACCAGGAGGTTACGGAGCAATTTATCCCAGCCAGTGACCTAATCGTTTTTGTTTTTGAAGCCAAGAATCCTTACCGACAATCGGCCTGGGACTTCTTCAAATACATCCACGGAGACTGGCGGAAGAAGATCATTTTTATCCTGCAACAGAAGGACCTGGCCAGCGCCAACGAGCTGGAAGTGAACCTGGAGGGCGTGGCCAAACAAGCCCGTAAGGAAGGCGTGGATAACCCCAATGTGTTTGCCGTAAGCGCTAAGGAAGAAGACGAGGGGAACCTCGATAGCGGCTATGAGCCCCTGCGTAAGTTCATCACCGACAATATTACCGGTGGAAAAGCACCTGCCTTGAAACTGACTAATAGTATCATCACCGCCCAGACGATCAATGAACGGATTGCCGACGGCCTGCTACTCCGCCGACGGCAGTTTGACGCGGACACCCATTTTCGAGAGGAAATTCAGGAGACGCTCACGGAGCAAACGGCACAAAGCAATAAGCAAGTAGACCTGATGGTTGAAAACCTGCTTTATACCTACGATAACATTACCCGCGCCAAGCTGGAAGAACTGCGGGGAGGCCTAAGTATCATCGGCCTGATGAAACGCTCCTTTAGTGCCACCTTTGGCAGTACACCGGATGCAAAAACCTGGCTTGGTGGTCTGGCCAAAGATCTGGAAACCGATCTGAATACTAAGCTCCGTGCCCGCCTGAACGACAATGTTGTCGATCTGGCCGAAAGCATTCAGCAGATGGTGAAAATGATCGACCTCAAGATTCGGAACTCGGAAACCATCCTGAAGAACGATCACGCACTCTTTAGCGACATTGCCGAACGCCGGGAAAACGTGCTGCGCGATCTGCAGGACCAGTTCAATCGGTTCGTTTCTAAGACGGAAAATTTTACGGACGACAATCTTTTTGCGGACCGCGAAAACCTGACCCCCAACTTGGCGGCCGGCAGCGGAATCGCTGCGCTGGGCGTCGTGTTAATGGCATTGTCTTCCGCCTCAGTATTCGATATTTCGGGAGGTATCCTGACCACGGTCGGCGTACTCTTTGCCGGCTTTAGTACCCGGGGCAAACGCCGCCGGATCGTTGACGGCTTTGAAGCCGAAATCGAAGTTGGGCGTAGCAAGCTGTCCGCCGAGTTGGAGGAAAAGCTAAAGGCCTACATCACGAACCTACGTAACCGGATTGAAGGCAACTTCGGTCGCTTTGATGATGCGCTGCAACGGGAGGAGAAGAACCTGGCTATCCTGGAGGGGAGCCACCAGGAGATTCGCGAGGAGCTGGAGGGGATGGTCACTAGTTAGTAATCAACTTCAAAAACTCATTCCGCGTCCGCTCCGCTTTAAAGGCACCAGTGAAGGCAGAGGTAGTGGTAACGGAAGTCTGCTTCTGTACACCACGCATCATCATACACATATGTCGGGCCTCGATGACCACGGCGACGCCAAGTGGATTGAGGGTCTTTTGTATAGCTTGCAGCACTTCGTCGGTTAGTCTTTCTTGCACCTGGAACCGACGGGCAAAAACATCGATTACCCGGGGGATTTTACTCAGGCCAACGATATACCCGTCGGGGATGTACGCAACATGAATTTTGCCGAAGAATGGTAGTAGGTGATGTTCGCAAAGGCTGTAGAGCTCGATGTTCTTCACGATGACCATTTCGGAGTAATCTTCGGCAAACATGGCCGATCTCAGGATCGCCTCAGCGTCCTGATCGTAACCCTGGGTGAGAAATTGCATGGCCTTGGCCGCGCGCTCGGGGGTTTTGAGTAATCCTTCACGGGTAGCATCTTCGCCAACACCGGCGATGATTTTCTGGAAATTGCCGGATAGATTCTTGGTTGTTTCCTCGTCGTAGTTGAGTTGCTGGCTAAAAGACATCTAGTTTTGATTTGCTGGTGGCGGGAAGGTTTGCTGTAGGAACTCCCTTAAAAATAGAAAGGGTGTTGTGAAACGGAAAGGGCTGCGACAATAGCATCACGGCCGTCCTGAAGGGCCAAAATACTCGGCGTAAATGTTTTCTGTCTCTTGTAGCCGTATGGAATACAATTTTACACCATGTTCGTTGACATGCGCTTCGATACGTTGCCAGAAAATTCTGACAATATTTTCGGTGGTGGGTTGCAGCCCTTTAGGCATCCATTCTATGTCGAGGTTGAAATTGGCGTGATCCACCTGATCAACGATTTCACGTTTCACGATAACGGACAGCGCTTTTGCATCCATAACAAACCCGGTCACCGGGTCTGGCTCTCCGGCTACGGTTACGAAAAGTTGGTAGTTGTGTCCGTGCCAGTTAGGGTTGGAGCATTTGCCGAAAACCCGGCGGTTTTCTTCATCGCTCCATTCAGGAACATGAAGCTTATGGGCGGCATTAAAGGTTTCGCGACGCGTGAGGTAGAGCATATTACAAAGATTAGCGCGCAAAGGTACTTTCAGTCAGACAAGCAGACAAACTTAGTAGCTACTCAGCACCCGCTTAAACGACTTTTGGCACAAACCTTATAGTTTTAAAAGAGAAAGCCCCGCGGGAATAAATCCAGCGGGGCTTTCTTTTCGAGTTTATGTTGTAATCGATCTTATACGAGTACTACGTTGATGGCCGCAGGGCCTTTTTTGGTTTCTTCGATGTCGAATTTTACTTTGTCGCCTTCGCGGATGTCGTCCTCCAGGCCACTGACGTGTACGAACACGTCTTTGCCGCCTTCGTCAGGGGTAATAAATCCGAAACCTTTACTGTCGTTAAAGAATTTTACGGTTCCTTCATTCATTGTCTTGCAATTTTTTGGAATTAAATAATGCACGAAAGTAATACTAATTCTGACAATACGGTTATTTATTTACTATTCTAATAGTTTGTAGCTCTGCTAAATTGGCGTGAATATGTCATATGTTGCTGATATTTAGCAATTTAAGTAAGTGTTGCCGCTTGTTGAGGAAGCTCAAAAATAAAACTAGTTCCTTCTTTTACCCGACTTTTTATCTGAATGCTTTGGTCGTGGAGCTCCAGAATCTTCTTCACAATAGCAAGCCCCAGGCCTGCTCCGGCGTTCTTTCCCGAGCTGGTGCTGGCGCCCTTGCGGTAACGGTCAAAAAGGAAGGGGAGATCTGCCTCAGGAATCCCCGGACCGGTATCTGCCACGCTTATTTTTACGTTATCTCGATCAGCTTCCATGCTGATCGTAACCTTTCCACCCGGGGGCGTGAATTTCAGGGCATTGTCCATCAGGTTTTGCAGTACCCTTTCCACTAATCCCAAATCAGCGAAAATGCGGGGCAGGTCAGCGGGGCGCTCTACTTCAATGGTGATGTTTTTGTCTTTAGCCAATACACTGAACTTATGGGCAACATCCTGTGCCAACTCGCCAACGCTAAAGGCTTCTTTCTGTGGCTCTATTTGCTTTGCCTCTAGTTTAGCGTACTCGAACAATTGACTGATCAGGCCGGAAAGCCGTTCGGAACTATTCAAGATAGTATTAAGGTGTCGTGCCCGGTCCGCTTCCGGTATGGTATCGTTTTTCATGATCAGCGTCTCAACAAAGCCCTGTATAATGGCAAGGGGCGTCCGCAAGTCATGGCTGATGTTAGCAATCAGCTCTCGCCGTAGCTGATCCAACGACTTCATTTCGTTGATGTTGGCGTTGATGCGGTCTGCCATGGCGTTGAAGGTATTACCAACTGCCGCAAACTCTCCTCGGTTATCCGTGTCGATCCGGGCTTCATAATCACCGTCTTGGAAACGGTGAACGGCCGTCTCAATTCTGCGCAGATTACGGGTGAGGTACCGGATGGCTAACAAGCTCATTAAAAAGGCCAGGAATAAACTAAGGAAAAAGAGGTTCTTACCCAGCTTAAGGATGTAGGAGGAGGCCAGTGGGCCGGTTACCGAAGCCTGTTCATCTCCACTAAGGATGATGTAGGCGTAGCCTTCCAGTTTGCCGGTGCTGTCCCGGATCTCAGCAGCAGAGAAAATATTAGACTTTTCCGGGTGCCTTGGGTCGTCACCTTTGATCAGCGGCCGATTGGTCGGATCTGCGGCAATAAACGCCTTGATGGGGCTGAGGTCGACCCTTTCCAGTTGAACACGCTTGTAGGGGGCTACGTAGGTGATGATTTTACCATCGGGCTGCAGCAGGTACACTTCAACACTAGGGTTGATGATCATCATGGAGTGCATGATCTCCTGAATCTGGGAGGTATCTACCTTACCATTAACCAAAGGCTTGACCTCCGCTACGGTATGCTCCGCAATACCGCCGTACAGCTGTTGGTTGACTTCGGCAATATAGTCTTCACTGATGTAGCTGGTTACAGTCACATAGGCTGCACCAACTACGAGCAATAAGGCCAGGATAATTCCGGCCAGCTTCAAAAAAAGTCGATTCATGAGAGGTCGTTGGTGTGGCAGTTTCCCACCCGGTTACACGAGGTATTCGTTGAGGATGCCTGAGAAAGTCAGGATGCCCTACAAGCACCAGCGGCCTATCAAGGTTGAAAGGCCGCTGGTACGGTAAAACTAAGGGGTTTTCTAGGGGGCTCTCCGAAGAAGCTGCCGAATAGGTAGGTTGACGACGTTCGGAGGACGGTAACAAAATAAGAATTTCGGTCCCTGAGCCTGTCGAAGGGGGCTGATCTTGGCCTATGCGTTGGCCCAGAAACCTGAACCCTACTTCCTAGTGCCGTAAAGCTTATCTCCCGCTTCCTTATACTTGTCTCCTTCCACCCATTCAGGGCGGGAATCCCGGTTGGCAATCATCCGGGCGGCGAGGGTGAAGATCTGACAGTACTCCTTCAGGTATACCATGTCGATGGTCTCCGGGTTGTCGGTAACCTGGTGGTAGTACTTGAATAGTTCGTCGCTGAAACCGGTGATGCCAGGAGAGAAATTCAGGGCAGGTACGCCTTTGGCGGCAAAGCTTACGTTGTCGGACCGATCGAACAGTCCCTGCTCAGGAGCCGGGTCATTGATGACTTTTTTGCCGAAGGTCTTAGCGGCAGCCTGCACCTGGTCATCGATACCAGTCCGGTTGGCACCAATCAGGGAGATACCAGTTTTATCGTCATAACCTGCGCCATCGGTATTGAAGTTGAAGATGGTCTTTTCCAGCGGAACGAGTGGGTTTTCGGAATACCACTTGCTGCCGAGTAATCCCATCTCTTCGCCAGTTACGGCGAGGATGATGATCGGGCGGCGGGTACGGACTTCGGCAAATGCCCGGGCGGCAGCAAGTAGAGAAATGGTACCGAAGGCGTTATCGCGCGCTCCGTTGAAAATGCTGTCTTGCGGGGTGTAAGCACTTCCGCCTTGTTTGCCGACACCAACGTGGTCGAAGTGAGCCGTCATGATCATGTATTCATCTTTCAGTTCAGGATCGCTGCCTTCCAGAATACCACCCACGTTGTGGCTCATTACTCTCTCGACCAACATTCCAGAACTGCTCATGCTGCCTTTTAGGCCTTTTTTCTTGGCGGTGAGCTGATCAAGGAAGCCGTCTTGGCTCTTGATGAAACCGTAAGGGATGGTTGCTTCAGGGGCACCGTTGTCGAGGCCCATGCGGTCGCCGCCGAGGTAGTTTTTGAAAGCGCCCCAAGGGAATGGCAGGCTGTACATTTCGAAAATCGCTACGGCTCCGGCATCGGCGGCCATGGCGGATTTTTCGCGGATGCCGCGAAAAACACCTGCCTGACTCACATCTCCGGGAATACCGGCGCGGGTGATGACGATTTTACCTTTTACGTCGAGCTTTTCATAATCGTTGTGGTTAGTTTCGGCGTCTACCCAACCATAGTTGGCGAAAACGACGTTACCTTCTGCACTGGCCGCAGGGCCGCGCATGATCAACAGGTCAGCCATTTGCGTGAAAGCCAGGTCACCAATCATCAGTTTTCCGGTTTCCGGAGCGGCGGTGCGCATCAGGGGGACGGGCTGGAAGTAGCTTTCACCGTTGATCGGTGTATAGCCGAAGGCACGCAGCTGGGCGGCGATGTACTGGGCGGCAATTTCATTGCCAACGCTGCCAGTACGGCGGCCAGCGAGGTAATCGGAGGCGAGAAAATGCATCTCTCCGGCTAGGTCCAGTTGGTTAAAATGGAACTCAGGCAGGGAACGATCGATTTCTTGCTGTGCGAGTAGGGTGGTGAGGCTGCTCAGGCAAACGAGCAAGCTTAGCGCTATTTTGTTCATGCTGCGAAGGTAACGGTTTATGAAATTATGTGGCGGGGTCGCGGGTGCAAACAGGAAGACATAAGAGCAGGGTAGGGTAACCACTAAAATATAGGGCATTAAGTTATACACTAAGAGAAGGACTTAGACGGAGGAATGAGTCTTGCTGTAGCTGCGGTGTTGTATGCGGATTGATAGGCTAAATGGTGTGTTGGCGTAAATATGTAGAAGTACGACAAAGGCCAAAAAGGCCAAGGCTGTCGTAAATATGTAGAAGTACGACAAAGGCCAAAAAGGCCAAGGCTGTCGTAAATATGTAGAAGTACGACAAAGGCCCCCTCAACCAACCAAAACCCGCACCCGCTGCCCCGAAAACGCCGCGTTCCCCGTAACCGGATCCAGCAGCTGCTCATCGGTAATATCATTGACGCTGACGCCGGGCGCAGCCTCGGCAACCTCCAACCTAGTCCCTTTGCGGTGGTGCCCAAAACCATGAGGAATACTGATGACTCCCGGCATCATTTCATCGGTGACCTCAGCGGGGATGGTGATGGAGCCTGTCCGCGATGTCACGGCGACCTCCTGGCCAGAAGTAATGGCCAATCGGGCAGCATCCACCGCACTGATCTGCAGAGTACACCGGTTCCTTCCCTTCGCCAGCCCGGATGCGTTGTGCATCCAACTGTTGTTGGAACGGAGGTGACGACGGCCGACAAGGAGAAATTCATTGTCTTCAAGCTCCGTAGCATTGTCCTCCAGCCCGGAAGCAAGTTGAAAGACTGCTTTAGGAGCAAACTCAGGCACTAGGTCGATCATCCGGTCGGGCGTCATCAGTAGGCCAGGGAGGCGTCTTTCCAGTGGCCCCAGCCGGATGCCGTGTGGGTTGTTCTTCAGCTTACGCAGGCTTAGCCCGGAAAAGAGCCTTTTGAGGCTGCTCCATTTACCGTATGGACCGGTCAGCAATGCCAAATTAAGGAGCCGGGCAGGGGTGCTCCAACGGGAAAACCGGGAAAGTTTGTATCCACTGATTGGAGCGAGCTTTCCGATGAGTGCCTTGGCGATCTGCCAGTCGTACCACTGTCCCGATTCCGGTTTGAACAGCGCCTTGGAGTATTTAGCGTTGTTACTGACGGCGAGGTGGTTGAAGACGAAGTCGTAATGATCGACTTCCAGAAAGGCAGCTGGCGGAAGGATTAGGTCCGCGTGGCGAGTGGTTTCGTTGAGGAAAACGTCAATACAGACCATGAAGTCGAGGCCATCCAAGGCCTCCTCAAGCTGTTTGCCGTTCGGACTGGAAAGCACCGGGTTACCCGCGTGGGTAATCATGGCCCGGACTTGTCCTTCTCCCAATGTGAGCATCTCTTCTGCCATGGCTGCCACCGGCAGCTCACCTTCGGACTCCGGTAAGCCCCGTACGCGGCTGTACCAGCGGCCATAAGTCTGCTTGTGTTTTTTCCTCCGTATCAGGTCTACCGCTGGTGTTGTGAACATAGCGCCGCCCTCCCGATCGAGGTGACCGGTGAGGAGGTTGATCACCAGGATCAGCCAGTTACATAGCGTCCCGTGCGCCTGTGTGGAAAGGCCCATGCGGCCATAGATCACTGCTCGTTCGGCGGCGGCATATTCCTGAGCGATGCGGCGGATGTCGGCAGTAGGAATACCACAGTGCTTCGCTGCCTTTTCCGGGGTGAAGGGCAATGCCATTTCCCGCAGGTCAGCTTCGTTTTTTAACAAATCTGTCAGGTGGCCCGGGTTTACCCAGTCATTGGCGAAGACTTCATGTAGAATGGCCAGCAGGAAGTAGGCGTCGGTTCCCGGCAGGATGAAGTGGTGTTCGTCGGCCTGCTTTGTTGTCTCCGTCCGGCGGGGATCGATGACAATAACGCGGCCGTTGCGAGCGCGGATGGCGTCCAACTTGGGCTTAGCGCCGCCGGTGCTCATCAGGCTACCATTGGAGACGCTGGGGTTGGCGCCCATGATGATCATGTAATCCGTCCGATCGATGTCGGGTACCGCGAGGTGCAGCGTATGCCCGAACATTTGGTGGGCCATAAATTGGTGGGGCAGTTGGTCCATCGAGGTGGCGGAGAAGACGTTCTTCGACTTCAAGGCCCGCCGGAGATCCCCCGTGTACGACATGATGCCGTAGTTGTGGACGGTTGGGTTGCCGAAGTAAAAGCCGACGGCGTCGAGTCCGTGCTTTTTCCGGACAGCGTTGAGGCGTTCGCCCGCATAATCGATGGCTTCCTGCCAGCCGATGGTCTCCCAGGTGCCGTCGGCCCGTTTGCGAAGCGGCTTTTTCAGGCGGTTGGGGTCTTCGTGCAGTTCTGCGATCCGTGCCCCTTTGGGGCAGATGAAGCCGTGACTGAAGGGATCCTTTTTATCGCCTTTTACGGAAAGGACCTTTGTGCCGTCGTGTTCGATTTCCAGGCCACACATGGCTTCGCAGAGGTTACAGACGCGGTGGTGGAGCATGGGATGATGGTTTACCTACTGAACTATGGACTATTAGACTACGAACTATTGAACTATGAACTATCGTCCAATGGGTAAGGTAATAGTAAGTTCGGACAATTAATGCGATACCTTAGCTGGCACGAACCTTGCTTCCGAAACCCTTTATGGCATCCTGCGCGCCGCCGCCCAAATACTCGCCCCCTTAGATGCCGAGACCATGAGCCGCCAACCAGCTCCGGATAAATGGTCGCCTAAACAGGTACTTGGCCATTTAATTGATGCTGCCTACAACAATCACTGCCGCTTTCTGATGGCTGCGGATCAGGACCACCTCCGCTTCCCCGGCTACGACCAAGACGCCTGGGGCGAGCGCAACGGCTACCAACAACAGGATGATCGGGAGGTGGTAAGTACCTTTTTTGTTGTCCAAAGCCACTTGGGACAGCTGCTGGCCAACTTGCCAGATGAACTGCTGAACCGACAGACCACGGAACACGCTTTCGCCACCACGGCGATGTGTCCGTTTACCGCGGGAGCACCTTCGTGCCTGGGGTGTTTTATCGAAAATTTTCTCTTTCACCTGGTCCATCACCTCAAGCAAATTGGTCCGGCTTTTAACGAGGACTGGTACATTGGCTACCAGCGATAGCTTACCGGTCTCGACGGTGTATATTTGGACATTATTGATGCCTTTGAGTATTCTGAATAATGACTAAAATTCGCGCTGCCACCATTGCCGACGC
>JBLHRW010000146.1:0-10681 GCA_047626445.1 Neolewinella sp. | reverse complement strand
GTGCAAAAAGCGAAGCGTTAAGCAGCCATCCGTTGCCGATCAGCAGGCCGCCAATAGCGGCCACCGCGAGGCAGATGGTGTAAGCCGTAAGGATGGTCTTTTGCTGCTGCCGAACGGGCCGGAGAAAACTGCCCAGCGGAATGGTGAGCAGCAGGAAGGCGAAGGCCAGCCCCTGCAGCAAGGGGCCACCCCACAGCAGGTAGGCAATAAGACAAAGGAGCGCTACGCCGAGCGATCCCCCCACCAGCGAAGCCATCAACTTATCCTCCTTATCGAGTAATAAGCGGCCATATTGGTTATTGAGCAGGTAGAAATTCATGATCGGATCAATGATCCAGGTAAGTAAAAACAAGGCCACCATCAGGTAAACCACCGGCAGGAGAAACCAAGCTAAATCCGGTTGTTGGTTAGCTATTCTGTTGAGAAAATTAACGCCAAACCACAGGCCGATCATGATGCCAAAACTTGCGCCACCCGACAGCTTGGCCATCGCCTCCTTATACTTAAAGTAAAGGCGATAGGGCCAGAAGCGGGCCTTGAGCGCCTCCAGCATGGCATAGCGCCCGAGTTGGTCGTTCGGGTTGAGCGAAAGCGCATATTTGAGGCGTTCCAGCGCTTCGTCCACCTTACCCTGCCGCAGCAGTTGGTAGCCGTGGTTGGCGATGGTGGAACTGTCTTCGGGGTTGACGTTCAGTGCTTCATTGATCGTCTCCTCCGTGTCCGTCCGACCAAGAAACCCGCCAACGTAAATTTTAAGATTAAGGGCCTCCGTGTTCTCCGCGTCGATTTCCAGCGCCTGATCGGCGTAGTTGATCGCAGCGTCGTAGTTGCGCTGATCGAGTTTGATCTTTGCCATTAGCACCAGGGCATCGTCGTCCTCTGCGTTCATTTCCAGCAACTGCCGGCCGAAGCGTTCCGCAATTTGGGCTTTATTGTCGCTCAGTTCAATCACCGCTGCCAGGCGCAGCACCGAAGGGTTGTCGGGGTGCTCTGCCAGCATCGGCCCCACCAGGTCACGGGCCAGCTTTTTCTCTCCCATGTTCAACACCGTATTGATGTAGTACATCTGGGCGACCGGATCGTCGGGATGGTCCGCCAGGTAGCTTTCCAGCAGCTCACGACTCTCCGGCCAGCGGGCTTGCGACTGGAGTTGGTTGAGGCGTTCTAGTAGGGCGTTGAGTTGCATGGAATCAGATTAACAGGTTGCAAGGTACAGGTTGCGGGTTTCAAGTTATAGGTTGCAGGTTTCAAGTTGCAAGTGGGCGAGGCCGCAGGTACAGGGTTGGGGTTAAATTAATGAGATGTAATGCCTCTTAAGATATCAGGTCTGTTTGCGGGAGCATCAGGAGAGAAAAAGGCAGGAATCGTAGAATGGTCATGCCTTGGCCGTGTCAGAAATTCGACTGGCCACTCAGTTATACGCTCCACCTTAATGTGTTGAAACACACCTGATTTAGGTTCGTCTATGTATTCTTTTTGTAGGATTAAAGCCAGCGATTCTTCCGAACCAACGGTACGATGGTGAAAAGTCATTGCTTCCTGGTAATCACTGAATACGTAGTAATAATCATTTCCATCCTCCATGTCCTCTGCCCCCTTTTCGGGATGGCACCAAACACGGCATTCCAAAACTGCATCCCAAACGTACCCACCTCCAGCCTTAACCAAAGCGGGATAAGTACCAATTAAATCCGGATTCATCACTTCTGGAAAAATCATCTTTTATCTTTTCATCAGCTGCAACACTGCAACTTGCAACTCACTTCAAGTACTTCAAAATATCATCATACAGCCCACTCTTATTAGCAAACATGGCATAATTTTTCGCCGTCGTAAACCATTCGGTGGTAGAGGGTCGGTGGAGATCCGCAGCTGCCAGAAGGTCTTTGGTGGAAACTGGGCGCGGCGTGCCGGTCCGGATGGCCTCCTCCAGAATCCCTTCGATGGCGATATCGATGACGGCGTTGAGGTCGGCACCAGAGAAGTCTTTGGTCTTTTTGGCCACCTTGGCAAAGTCAACCTTCTCCTGGGGTTTGCCTTCCATTTTTAGTTTCAGGATGGCCGCGCGGCCATCCGTGTCGGGTGGGGGTACGAAGATGATCCGATCGAAACGCCCCGGCCGGCGGAAGGCCGTGTCCAGATGCCAGGGAACGTTGGTTGCGCCAATGATAAGCAGCCCGTCGTTATTGTCGTTGATACCGTCCAGCTCCGCCAGAAACTGGTTGATGACGTTGCGGCCGGCACTCTGCCGCATATCGGAGCGCTTGGCGCCCAGCGCATCCACTTCGTCGAAGAAGAGGACACAGGGTTTCTTTTCGCGGGCCAGGTCGAAGTACGACGCCAGCTGTTTTTCGCTGTTGCCAACCCACATATCGAGGACGTCGCTGAGGCCGACGTTGATGAAGTTAGCGTCGATCTGCCCAGCGGTAGCCCGGGCGATGAAGGTTTTCCCACAGCCCGGAGGGCCGTAAAGAAGAATACCACCGCCTACTTTCTTACCGTAGCTCTTGTACAGATCAGCGTGCTTGAGTGGTTGGATGATCTTTAGGTCGATCTCCCGTTTGACACCGTCCATCCCGCCCACGTCCGCAAACGACGTATCGGGCTTAGACATGATGCGCTGGTCGTCGTCCTCTAGATCATCGAAGTCAACATCATCCAGGTCGAAATCAGAGGTCTGCCGAAATGACTTATCCAGCTCATCGTCCGCTACTCCCGGATTAGCGGCTATCGCCGAGCGGTAAAGCTCCCCGGCCCGCTGGTGGTCCCCGTCTTTGAGGTAGCATTTAGCAATCAGGATGCGCGTCTCCGGGCTGATCAGTTCTGGGTGTCCCAGCTCCTCGAAGATGATTAGGCAGGCAGAGTTTTTACCCTGAGCAAAATAAACTTCAATGAGGGCTTCCTTTAGATCAAGGTCACGTGGCTCCTTCCTAATCAACAGGTTCAGCTCTCGCTCTAACTCGGTTTCGTGGCCGATTACGCCGCGCAGTTTGTTGATCAGCAGACGACGGATAAAGGCGTTATCCGGGGAGGCAGCCAGGGCTTCGCGCAGGTCTTGTATTTCTTTATCTACTGGCATTGGGAATTATTTTTTTCGGGCGGTGTTCGGGATAGAACGCAAAACTAGTGGATTCCTTTCATTCCTTGTGTGTCGATTTAGACGAATGGTGGGAATTGGGGAACTGCTAAGGCACTAAGACATTAAGGAGGCACTAAGTTTTGGAAAGAAAGAGAGAACCACTAAGGCACTAAGACATTAAGGGGCCACTAAGTTTTGGAGAGAAAGAAAGATAACCCACTAAGGGACGCGAAATAAATAAAACGTGTTTCTTGACCTGACGCTTTTGTTCTCGCCGTTCTTGAAAAATTCTTTGCATAGCCATAACTACGGAAAGAATTTTTAAGTGCGGTGAGGGCAAAATAAGGCGGTCAAAAGGCGTAAGTTATTTATACGGCGTCCCTTAGTGTAAAACTTAGTGTCTTAGTGTCTTAGTGGTTAATCCCCCCCAACCACTGGAGTTACTATATTCACCCCAATGAAAATCATCGAAAACAAGTACATCCCCCAACCGCTAGGTCATTACAGTTCAGTAGTGGAACACAACGGCACGCTTTACCTCTCCGGGCAGTTACCTATGGCTACCGACGGTTCCATCCCTAACGGTATCGAAGCTCAAATGAAAATGGTACTGGCCAAGCTTGATCATCTGCTGACCCACGCAGGCAGCGACCGAAACCACGTTCTACAGGTTCGTATCTACATCCCCGACGTAGCTTACTGGGAGGTCGTCAATACCATTTACTCCGATTTTTTCGGTACGCACCGCCCTGCGCGTTGTGTCGTTCCTAGCCGGGAATTACACTATGGGTGTTTGGTGGAGTTGGAGGCGGTGGCGGCGGTAAGCACTGCTCTTTAACTATCTATCGCTGCACCTGCGGCCGCGCACAAGCAGCGTAAAATAAGTGATCCACACGAGGTCGATAGTAAACCACGGGACTGCACCCTCCACCCATTTAAAACCGGTGGCCTGTCAAATGTGTGCTGGTAAGTACTGGTTGAGGGTGTCCCCACCCGAATGGCTTGACCAGCAATAATTTCGGGTGGGGACACCCTCAACCAAAATTATTAATGCAGTGCTGATTAACTCATACCCGGTCATAAACCTTCACCGTCATCTCCGTCTCTACATCCCCGGTATGCTTCGTTGCTGCAGGTTCCATCAACATCAGCCAAACTTCTTCCCCGTCCTTTGTCCGTGGTCGATGTTCCACTCCTTTTGGCACCACGTAGCATTCTCCAGGCTCCAGTGTTACGGTGCTGCCGTCCCGAAAATCGAGGAAAAGCGTACCCCGGTAAATGAGGAACAGCTCATCTTCGTTGGCGTGGTCGTGCCAGACGAAGTCTCCCTGCACTTTGGCCAGTTTCAGTTGCTGGCCGTTCAGTTCAGCGATGATCTTTGGCGACCACTGGTCGGTAAACAGGCTGAATTTTTCTTGTATGTTGACTTTCATGGTGGGAAGTTAGGGCTCTCGGTTTTTTAGGAACGTGAATCGAGCGCTTAATCGACAGAACCATCGCATATGAGCCCTCGACTACGCTCGGGCACCGATCCAAAATGAAAATCTATGTTTAAAATTGGCCAGTGGTCAATTCTAAACATGGATTCTCGGACTGTGGTCCCAGTCACCGAGCGTAGTCGAGGTATCTTTGGTCGTAAATCTGCTTCCTTAGCCCTTGATTCACGCTAAGCGGCTAAGAGTAGCGTTGCCCATAAATGGGGACATTCACCTACCCTCAAACCTCACCGCAAACTCCACCGCCATCCAAAAAACAACCGCCGCCCCTGGTTGGAGGCATAGACGTAAGTCGGGTCGAAAGTCAGTGCACGCGGGTTGTTTTCCGTGGCGAGAACACTTCCGTCCTGGTTGAACGCTACTCCCTCGTCAAACGGATCAAAAGATCGGGCAATACTGTTGGCAGGCGGTGTGTAATTCAGGAGATTTTTGACCCCACCGTACACTTCCATACCGTTACCGAAGGTTTTGGTCAACTGAATGTTTTGGGTAGAGAACCAGGGCGACTGGGCCGGGCGATCATCGAGCGGACCGAGCAGCGGTAAGTCCATCGGCCCGTAAACGTTGCCGGTATAATCGATCTTAAGTTGGTACTTTAGCACCGGAACCCCCAGTTGCCAAACGCCGGAGAAGGTCTCCGTCAGCAGTTGGCGTTCTTTCACGCCATCCTCCCGGGTAAAGACATCCTGTAGGGTAAAGCCACCGTTGAAAGTTGTGCCGTTGGCGAAGCTGAGGTCCGTACTCAAGCTGACGCCCTGGGAGACCGCAGTCCCCTCAAGGTTGGCATAAATGATGGCATTAGGATTTGTCTCATAATCGGGAAGAATACGGTTGCTGAAGTAGGTATACCAAGTCGAAGCATCGAAGCCGAGCACGGTACTTCCCAGGAATATCTTCCGCACGTAATTCAGGTTAGCGTTCCAGCTGGTTTCCGGCAACAGTTCGTCTTCGAAGATGACTTCCCGGGCACCGGAGAGGGCGGCATGGTCTTCGGTAAATACGTTAGCGACCCGGTAGCCGTTACCAACGCTAAAGCGGACTATATCCAGGTTATCCCTTGAATTCCATTTATAATTCAGGCGGGGCGTTACGATGCCACCGTGTAGGCTGTTGTAGTCGTAGCGCAGGCCCAACAGCAGTACGTTCTGCGGGCTCAGGCGTATCTCATCCTGGACAAATGCGCCCGGCAGGTGAATCTTAGAAGGTTGATTAACACTGGCATCATCTCCAAATCCGGAGGTCACCGGCGTATTGTCATCGTACCAGGTGAACCGGTAAGAACTGCCGAAAAGGAGGTCGTGCGCGCCCAGTGTTTTATTCCAGGTCAACTGGCCGAAACCTACGTATTGTTGCGCATTGTAAATAGTCTCGCCGTACACAGAATTTTGATCGTGTCCGTTGGCGCTGAACTGAAAAGTAACCAGTTCTTCCACCGGCAGCTGATAGGTACCGAAGGTTTCCCAACGGTTGGTGTAGATGCTTTCTCCGTAGACTTCGTTGCCACCACGGTCCCCTTTGTTCCAGTCCAATTCTCCGCCAAAACGGTCTTCGTAAACGAAGCGGCCAGCCAGGGTAAACACCCGGCCTTTGTCTCGATCGAACGACCACTTGTTGAAGATGGAGATGCGGTCTTGCAGGGTCATGTCGGTGAATCCGTCGCCGTTTTTATCCTTTGGTTGCTGGTAGTTGAAATAGTTGATCCCCACCAGCGCATGGGCCTTCTCCCCCACCCTCGCTTTGAAGCCTATATCCGTGTTCACTTCTCCCCAGCCCGAGGCGAAGACATCTGCGGAGAACAAGGGAGCGTCTTCCGGGTTATGCGTGATCACGTTGATCAGTCCGCCTACTGCTTCGGAGCCGTACAGTGTGGAAGCCGGCCCCTTGACCACCTCCACTCGGGCAATCAGGCTCTGTGGAATCCCCGTCAGGCCGTAAACCGTCGACAGGCCACTGACGATCGGCATCCCATCGATCAACACCATCGTGTAGGGCCCTTCCAGGCCGTTGATGTGAATATCTCCAGTATTACAAACCGAGCAATTCAGCTGCGGCCGTACACCGTTCACCGTTTGCAGGCTCTCGAAAACACTGGGCGTAGGGTTGGCCCTAAAAAAATCAGCAGTATAGACCTCTACGGGTACCGGACTATTGGCCCGACTGACGGCCTTCATGGTACCGGTAACTACTATTTCATCAAGGGTAGCACTGGTACTTTCCAGTGTAATCGTCAGTTCTTTGGTGGTTCCGGCCTTAAGTACGATCGCCAGGGATTTCGGCCTAAAACCCAGGGCGGAAATCAACAGCCGCTGATTGCCCGAGCGAATATCCTCTAACCGGAAACGACCATCCGCTTCGGCCATCGCCCCCTTTGCATCTCCCTGCAACCCAATGGTTGCATAGGGAACGGGGCTGCCAGTTTCATCCAGGACAAATCCGGTCACAGCAGCTTGTTGGGCGATAAGAACCTTAAAAAGAAAAAGCTGAAGGAGTAAAATTGTAAGACGCATACTGTGCTTTGATCTGTTAAGAATTGGGCGACTTTTTGCTTTTTCCGGCGCGGACGCAGGTGCAGTGAGTCGTTTGGAGGAGCAAATATAGCATGCTCGATAATAAAAGTTAGACTAGACTAACTTTTATTTATACAAATCTAAAAGAATAGACCACATCGATCATCATTTAGAGCAATTCTCCAATTAGTGGACGCCTCCAGAAGCTTTCGAAATGACGTTGGCCCCCTAGTGGTCTGTCGGAGAGAACGCTCATCGTCCCAAAGCAGCCCTTTTGCGTTAGATTCCCCAGAGAATTCAGTTGATTGACCCGCTAAAAGCCAGCTTCGCGACCTTTCGCCCTGGGCAAATAAGATTCGATCCCTCCGGGATTTTTCAGGGTAATAAAGCCAAAAACCACTGGTACTACCTACTAAAACAACGACATCTGCTCCGGCCCGGTCCACCGGCTGGGGCCACGCGTATCAGCGAAGCCGGCAGTTTCCAGGTGGCGGGCAAACCAGGCGGAGGCATCGGGAGAGAGAAGGTTATCCGGCTGGTGGGGGAAGAAGTAGGTTTCCGGCAGGTTCCAGGCTTTCAGTTTTTCGGCCCAGGCCTCCATGCGGGCAAAATCCGTTGGCAGCAGACCGTTGCCAACGAAGCGGATCATCGTGCGGGGTGCCGTAACGTAGTTGTGCAGAACATCTCGCCGGCCGGCCACATCCGTGATTACGGCAGCGACCTGGCGGGCAGCCAGTGCCGTCATAAGCGCTTCGGTGGCAGTGGGATCAGAGAACCAACTTTCATGGCGGACTTCAACTGCCAGAGGCAGCGTCCGTGGCCAGCGGTCTAGAAATCGTTCCAACATAGGAAGGCGGCCTGCATCAAAATAAGGGGGCAATTGGAGGAAGGCACATCCTAGTTTTTCTTTCATAGCGTTCAGGCTGGCGACGAAGGCAGGGAGCTGGCCGCCACCTAAACTAAAGTCATTAGTATGGCTGATGGTCTGCGGTACCTTCGGGCAGAATCGAAAATCCTCCGGTACGCTGTC
Source organism: Neolewinella sp. (assembly GCA_047626445.1). Classification (GTDB taxonomy): domain Bacteria; phylum Bacteroidota; class Bacteroidia; order Chitinophagales; family Saprospiraceae; genus Neolewinella. Next base: position 2,569 of record JBLHRW010000146.1, on the reverse strand, counting down.
ATACCATTTATGTACCATCTCTGTGGTCGGAACCCGATAGTGGGTCGTATTCAGTTCAATGGTGTTGAACTGGCGGCCGTAATGCTTCAGATAATCTGCCGGCTTAGTTTTACCTGGATACCAAGTACCGACCCAATCCTTCATGCTCCAACCAGTAGCCCCAATGTAAACTTGTGGCCTCCCTGCCCCTGTACCAAGTTCGTAACGATCAAGCCGCACTTTATTGGCCAGTGGCTCTACGGGCAGGGAGAAATCAATGTTATTAAGATCAATGGCTTTCCCGAATTTCATGGCAGATTGGATTGGCTGTTACCACCAAACCAATGGCCCCCGGCAATGTTTAAATTGCCGGGAGATGCCGCTAGGAAAAAATATTGGTTTGTAGATCTCGCAGGTTCTTTGCGCTAAAAAGCCTGTTACAATTCACGAGTGACCGAGAAAGATTTTCCGGAAAAGCTCTCTTAGAAAAAAATTAGAGAGTAACGCAACGCTAGGACAAAGATAGAACGATGATTGACATCTGTCTACTCATATTTATTTTTTTTGTTACCGTTCCGTAAATGGAATGGCCTTCATCACCTTACAGCGGGGCTCCGGGTTAGGAAAAACGCGGATTTGGCACCCTGCTCCCAAGAACGCTTCTTGCACCTGCGGCCCCGCACACAATAATAGAATAGTAGAAGGAGAGAAAGATAGAAGGAGAGAATAGCTTCAATTATTCAACCACTCCCTTACTACTGGAAGTCCGCCATAACCTTATAAGTCGGGTCCTCCTCCAGGTTCACCTCGATGATCTCTTCCGCTTTATTCAGGCGTTGCCGGCAATCCGGAGAAAGGTGGCGCAGGTGCACCTTCTTGCCCAATTTGGAATATCGTTCCGTGATTCGGTTAAGCGCCTCGATGGCCGACATGTCCACCACCCGGCTTTCCATGAAGTCAATGATGATCTCTTCCGGGTCATTCAATGGGTCAAATTTCTCACTAAAAACCTGCACCGAGCCGAAGAACAGTGGGCCATAGATCTCATAATGCAAAACCCCGTTGGCATCGATGTGCTTCCTGGCACGGATGCGCTTGGCATTTTCGTAGGCAAAAACGAGCGCTGCGACGACGACTCCAACGAGTACTGCCAGGGCCAGGTTGTGGAGAAAAACCGTGATCAGCGTCACCAGTACCAGCACGAAAAGGTCCCATTTCGGCATTTTACCGAAGGTGCGCAATGACGCCCATTCAAAGGTTCCGACGGCGACCATGATCATGATCCCAGTCAATGCAGCCATTGGTAATTGCTCGATGAGGCCAGCGCCAAACATGATGAAGACCAGCAGCATAACGGCCGCCACGATACCAGAAAGCCGGGCCCGGGCGCCGGAGCTGATGTTGATCAGGCTTTGCCCGATCATGGCACAGCCCCCCATACCACCGGTGAACCCCGACAGGATATTCGCTGCTCCTTGTGCAATCGCTTCCTTGTTTCCCCGTCCGCGGGTTTCAGTGATCTCGTCAATGATGTTCAAAGTCAGGAGGCTCTCGATCAAACCAACACCCGCCATAATGAGGGCGTAGGGGAAGATGATCTGCAACATTTCCAACGTGAAGGGAACCTGCGGGATGCTTGGCCAAGGAAAGTCTCCCTGAATCGGCGCAATGTCGCCTACTGTTTTAGTATCAATACCGAAGGCGTACACCAGGCCGAACACCACCAGGATGCCCGCCAAACCTGAAGGGAAGGCCTTGGTCAGCTTCGGCAGCCCCCACATAATGAGCATGGTCAGTCCTACCAGGCCGAGCATAATCCAGAGGGAGGACCCGGTCAGCCAATCGCCGCTAGCATCCTGAAACTGCGGCAGCTGGGCCATAAAAATGATGACGGCCAGTCCGTTCACGAAACCAAAGACAACGGGATGGGGCACCAGACGCATCAGCTTGCCCAAGCGGAGTACCCCGGCAATAACCTGAAGGAGGCCCGCCAGAATAACACAGGCAAAAATGTATTCCGGCCCGTGAGAAATCGCCAGTGCAGCAATGACAACGGCAACGGCGCCGGTGGCGCCGGAGATCATGCCCGGGCGACCACCAAAGATGGAAGTCACCAGGCCCATTACAAAGGCTGCGTAAAGCCCGATCAACGGATCAAGCCCCGCAATCAGCGCGAAGGCTACTGCTTCGGGTATCAGTGCCAAGGCAACTGTAATGCCGGAGAGGATCTCCGTCTTATAGTTTATTTCCTGGCTGAAGTCGAAAAGGTTGAAATACTTTTTCATTGGGGCAAAAATAAAATGGTTCTACGTCCGGTTCCTCCGGCGTTGATGGGGTTGGGGGTCGACTGAATACTAGGAGATTAAGCGCCCCAGCGAAGGGACTTTGCTTAAAAATGGCGCAAAGGTACGGCTATATGTTGGCTTTATTGCAACTTTAGGTGGTCATGAAGACTTGATAAAGAAACTCCATAAACCAAGGGAATTAGATAAGCTTTTCACGGGGCTCTTGGTACGTGAGGAACGAGACTTCGTTGCTATTGGTTACCGCCCAGCTGACGTGAAGGTTTGGTGCTCGGAGCCCGTTGAAT
>JBLHRW010000145.1:0-10688 GCA_047626445.1 Neolewinella sp. | reverse complement strand
CGACTTCGCTGATCTCTAGTGTCTCAAAGTGCGCCTTACCCTTTTTTAGCTCCACGACGAATACTGCACCCTGGTCTTCTCCGGTAAGGGGACCGTCGGCAACGTAAATTTCACCTTGGTGAAGCGAGACCATCTGACGCGAAATAGCCAGCCCGATCCCCGAGCTCTTAATCGCTGACTGCTGGCCCGAAGACTTCTCGTAGAACCGCTTGAATATCTCCGTTTTTAAGGCCGGGTTCACCCCCTGGCCACTATCCTTAACCCTTACGATCACCCGATCGCTTTCTTCTTCCAACCGAACACGAATCCGACCACCATCCGGCGTAAACTTGAAGGCATTGGAGAGTAAGTTAAAGAAGACTTTCTCCATCTTATCATGGTCCAGCCATAATTTCGTGTCCCCAGCCTGGTTGTCGAATTCAAAGGTGATGTTTCGCAAGTGGGCGGTTTGCCGGAACGAATCAAAAATACCGGCCAGGAAGCTGGCCGCGCTATTCTTGCTGATGTTCATCGGCTCGTGATCCGTGGCGAGCTTACGGAAAATAAGGACCTGGTTGACAAGATTGAGCAGCCGCTGGGCATTGCGGTCGATCAAGGAAAGCTGTCGACCTACCTCGGGAGCGTGCTCCCGGTCTTTGAGGAGCTGTTGTAACGGGCCCATAATGAGCGTTAAGGGCGTTCTGAATTCATGGGTAATGTTGGTAAAAAACCGCAGCTTCATTTCTAATAATTCATCCTGCTGCCGTTTGGCAATTTCCTGAAGCTGAACCTTGTGGCGCAATCTCAGAAAATGGATCAGTGAATAGACCGTGATCGCCACCAGACCGCCATAAATGAGGTAGGCCCACCAGCTTCGCCAGGGTGGTGGGCGTACCTGAATTTCCAGGCGCCGGATATCCGGATTCCAAACACCATCGCTATTGCCTCCCTTCAGCAGAAAGGTGTAATCGCCTTCCCGCTGAATATTGTAAGACGCTTCGCTTTCTCCGGTGGAGTAGTTCCAGTCTCGGTCAAGGCCTTCCAGCATGTAGGCGTAGTGGTTGTTCTCGGGACTGAAATAATCCAATGCGGCAAACTGAATGGTAAAGGCCGCCTCGTCATAACTGAATTTTAGGGACTTTGTATTGTTGATGTTTTTGGTGAGTAAGCTACCTTCGATTCCGATCTCTTCCTCCTGGTTGTTTCTGCGTAGGCCCGTGATTACCACAGGGGGAACGAAGGTGTTGGGCGTGAGGTCCCTGGGATTAAAACGGGTGAAACCATTTAGCCCTCCAAAGAGAAGATTACCTTCAAGGGTACGGTAGTAGGCATTGAAATTATACTCCAGGTTTTCCAGCCCATGGGAGTAATCGTAGTTCGTGAAGGACGCCAGCACAGGGTCAAAGCGGGAAAGCCCATTATCAGTACTCAGCCAGAACATACCATCGTCAGTTTCAAGAATGCCGAAAATGGTATTCCCCGGCAGACCGTCGTCCATAGTGTAATGTTTTACTACCTTTTGTACTGGGTCGTAGTGATACAGCCCGTTACTGAACGTTCCTAATAACAAGCGCCCCCCATCATCTTCATGGAGCGAATAGATTTTCTCCGATGGGAATTGGGTTTCAAAGGATACCGGCAAGCCCGCTGCATCAGTTAGGACGTGGCTAAGCCCCTGCTCCGTCCCGATCCAGAAGGTACCGTCGCGGCTTTTGAGGATTAGCCGTGTTTCGTCGGAGCTAACGGAGTTGTTGTCCTCGGGGTCGTGCGGATAATGCAGGATGCTTCCGGTGGCGAGGTCAAGAATGTCCAACCCACCGCCAAAAGTCAGTATCCAAAGTAGGTCGCCCTCCCGGTGAAGCCCGTAGACATTGTCGCTGGCCAGCGATGCAGGATTGCTGGGTTGGTGACGGTAGCTCGTGAACCGCCCCGTTTGGGTCTCTAGTCGGTTCAGCCCGGCGCGGAAGGTGCCGATCCACAGGTCTTCCTGATCCAGGAGTAGTTTTTTGACGTTGTTGCCGCTAATGGAGTTTGGCTCATCGATTTCAGCGCGGTAACTTATGAAACGACCGGTCTTCTTGTTTAGGTAGTTCAGCCCGGCGCCTTCGGTACCGATCCACAGGTTTCCGTTGAGCGTTTCGGCGAAAGAACTCACTACATTACCACTCAATGAGTTTTGGGAGGCAACGTGCCGGTAATTAGCGAAGTGACTGTACCGCTCGTCAAGGTGATGAACACCTCCGTAATACGTCCCGACCCAAAGACTGCCCGACCGGTCAATCAGTAGCGAGCGGATGGAATTGTCCAGCAGCCCACCGCTATCGTTTCCCGTACTATGGTACCGTATAAAAGACTGGTGCCCCGCCTTGAGGAGGTTGAGCCCGTCAAAAGTGCCGACCCACAGATCTCCAGCGTCGTTTACCTTAAGGGTCCGCACATTATTGTTGCTCAGGGAAGTAGGGACCGCCTCGTCGTGGGAGAAACGCGCTACAGCTCCAGTGTTTGGATTCCAACGTAAAATTCCCTCCTGAAAGGTGCCGATCCATAAGCTTCCCGATTTATCCCACTGGTTAGAGGTCAGGGGCGTCCGTCCCACCTCTGTAATCATCCGAAACCTTGTACCTGCGGCCTCGCCCAGCTGAAATAAGCCCCTGCCCGTACCGATAAGTAAGGCCCCAGCGGAATTTTCCGTAATGAAGGTGACGTTGTTTACGGGAATTTCTGCACCCGCCTCACCAGGATAATAACGTTGGAAGGTATTGGTAGCCTCGTCGAACAGGTTCAGGCCAAGAGAAGTACCTACCCAAAGTCGTCCTGATCGGTCACGATAGATACAGCGAATTACCCCGCCGGTTAGGCTGTTCTCGTTGCCACGCTCATTCCGATAGGCCTCGAATTGGTCCGTTTCGGTATCGTAGCGACTGAGGCTCGATAAGGAGCCAACCCACAAATTTTTGGCCAATGGATCCACGTAAAGCGTACGCACGTCGTTGCCCGATGGCCCGGCCGCAAGTTCACGGTTGTACACACTAAAACGGTAGCCATCGTATTTATTTAGGCCTCCCCGCGTGCCGAACCAAAGGTAGCCCAGGCTGTCTTGCGCAAGGGTAAATACGGAAGACTGTGCCAGCCCGTCCTTCTTGTTCAAGTGGTGAAAATACACACGGTCACCTCCCTGTGCCACCAGCGACACCACGGCTACCGTCAGCAAGAATAACACCAGCCATCTTAAGGGAAAGAGCTTCAAATAGTACGGTTTAAATTAGGTCCTGATAGCTCAGGAAATATTCTGAGAAATCGAGAATAGGCGAATAGAAGTAGAATGTAAGGTACATACTATTGGTGCGAGGTTTTTTTGGGCGCTGACGCTGGTGCAAAAAAAAGTTGAAGGCGAACGGCTTGTCCCATTTCGCGTCCCTTAAGGAACATCAATTTAATAATTGTCCTGATTGAAGCGTAGTTATCGCGGTGCTGACCGAGCCAATGAAACGCTTGCATAGCCTTGGCTACGCAAGTGTTTCATTGGTGAAGGGCAGTGCCGCGAGGGCAAGCTGCAAATCGGACAGTTATTGAATTGACGTTCCTAAGGCCATCAAGACAGGTTCCTACCGTTTAATAACCCGCCCCACCGCCCGGCGACCAACCGCATCGGTCAGTTGCAAGAAGCATATACCGGCGGGAAGACCGTTGAGGTCTACCTCGATTCGGTTGGTGCCCGCAGTATTCTGCGCGCCGTCGGCGGAGAGGAGCGTAGCCGTTATTGTTTGACGACCCGGCTGGAGAGCAGGGTGCCGCTTTGTAGTTTGATTTTGAGGTAGTAAACACCAGGGGGCCAATTAGTGGTAGTAAGGCTGTCCGTTTGTCTGCTTTGCGCGATCAGAGCGCCCGCAGCGGTGTACACTTGAACGTCGGTAATGGGCTCGGCGGATTGAATCCGTAAGTGATCCATTACCGGGTTGGGGCTGATGGTAAGCTCAGTCGCTGTCGCCTCCCGAATCGAAACGGCGCGCCTCACCGTTACCGGGTTGGAATAAGGTGAAGGCAGGCCGTTACGGACGGAATAGGCTCTGTACAAAAGGTTTTGCTCGTTGAATACTGGAGCGGAATCAACGTAACTCGTCGAGTTGGCGGGTAGGTCGGCAATCTCCGTGAAGGTGGAGCCCCCGTCTTGTGAAATCTCTACTTTATAAGCAGTCTCGCCGCTGGCAATGTCCAACCACTCCAGCGTAACTACTCCTTCGGATAGGGTGCCGGCAAGTCGGGCTGGAGCATCGGGTAGGGCACCGTTGGCCATCCGTTGGGCAAACTGCTCGGCGTACAGGGAGGGAATCTCCAGCGTTCGGTTGGAAAGTTCAATATAACCGGTTAGCTGTGGGAAAGGGCCGTTCCCAGAGACGTTGCTATGACAGCCAACGGCGTAGTTCTGGCGCGAAGGCGGCTTCTGGACCACGATGTTACGATTGCCTTCTGTACGCACATTCCAGGCAACGCTGTTCACGCTGGACCAGCCGTGCCCCGTGCCGTAGTGGCCTCGGTTGTAAAGGCCGATGAGGATTGGGGTGTTGGCTAAACGGAAATCAATCTTGTCGTAAAGTAAGCCCTGGCTCCAGCGGCGGTGCCCTTCGCTTGTGCTGAGGTCAAATTCACTGGTACAGTTTGTCCAGACGATTCCGGAGGCGCTGCTCGTTCCGTTGGAGACGAAGCTGTGACGGCCTTTGGTCGCAAAGCAATCCTTAAAGAGGATATTGTTCGACTTTGAGCTAACGTTGAAATTGTAACGCCGTGCTCCAGTCACTAGTGAATGTGGTGAGAGGGCGGAACAACCGGTGATGGTGACCCGGGTAGCTGTCTTCATATCTACTAGGGCGTAGCTGAAATGAAGGCCGGTTACGTCTTTGACCCAGCAATCTTCTACGCCAGCCATGAAAATGGCGGTGCGGGCGTGGTTTTCGTCCAGCTCACCGTCGGTATCAATGTCGATACGGAGGTTCTCGATACCAATTTCTCGGCGTTGGCTGGGCAGATTGAGGGTATATACCTCGGACTGAGCCAGTGAACGTTCGAGATGATCGTAAATGGGCGCATCCAGGGTGATTTTACTTTCCGGAATGTTGACGTCGGTGATGTAGCGGTTGTAGAAGATGTCGAGATCGCCGGGAACCCAGGGCGCGTCGTTGCCCGTTGAGCCGAAGGCGATACTGGATAGCCACGCAACGGTACTCGGTTGGGTGATGATTACGTTGTCGCCTTCGCGGTATAGTTCGGCGGCGGAGACTTCCAGCGTTCGGGAGCCGGACGGGACGAAGGCGCTCGTTACCAGGGAGCGGGTACCCGCAACGGCGCTTGCCCAGTTAGGCGTATTGATGTTGGCCACAACGATCAAATTGCGCAGGGTAGGGACGTTGCCGGTGCCGGCGATTATGGTGTTGCTGCCGCTACTTACTTCCTGACCAACCCCACGCAAAACCATGCCGCTTTCCCGGATGAACAGTTGGCCAGAGACTTCATAGCGACCGGCTTCGAGTAGTAGGGCGCCGCGGTAGCCGTTGGCATCTGGCGAGCGCGCGGCGACCTCATCGAGCGCCGCCTGGATGTGGGCGGTGTTGTCGCCTTCGATGACCAAAATGGTCTTTACCACCGGTACGTCGGGGAGTTCTGCTTCACCGTTTTTGTAGCCTGCGTGGCTGAAATCGGCGATGTAATTGTTTAGGGTGTCGGCCTGGTATCGGACGACTCCGTCTGCGTCCCTGAAGGCGATTGAAGCGGCTTGCTGGGCAGATAGAGCAAAGGCGCAACAGCACAGTATGATCAGGGCGACGGCGCGCGGGTGCAGGGGGAGCTTTAAGAGCATAGGTTTTTAGAAGTTAGACCGTTAGAAATTAGATTTTAGACCGTTAGAATCCAGGATTACTCCCTTGCCGATTACCCTGACTTTGCACCTGCGTTCGCGCCGCCTCAAGTGCTTCCTCGTATTGGGTCGGAGTAGTGAAAACAGTATTGCGTTGCCGCAGGAATTCGATGATTTTTTTGAACGTATCGAGCCGGCCTTCCGTCATCCAGCTGCGGGGATGGCCCTGGATGACAAGCACCCGTTCGTGCTGGTGAGCGAGGTAGCCGGCCCGGAAACGTTCGAAGTTTGGCTGGTGGACGGGGTACTCGATGTTCACCTCCGCGATACGTGGGAGCACCGCTTTATCCGTCTTAATTCCCGGGCTGGGGTACATCCATATTTTAAGGTCCTCAACGGCAGCCAGTGCTGTGGCGGTCACCGCGTCCACTGAGTTATACGGGGCACCGAAAGCCGTGAGTGTAATGCCGGTCTTGTCCTTGATAATCCGCTGGGTTTGCACCAGGTGATCGTGCTGGTAGGTGAAATCATTACCACGAAACTCACGAACATCACCTTCGCCTTTACAGTGGCACCAGCCGTGGTTCCAGAGTTCATGACCGCGCTCGGCCTGGGCTTTCAGCCAGGAATAGTAAGCCGGAACGGGATTGGTTCCCCGACCACCAATTATACCGATGGTACCGACCACGTCGAGCTCGTTGAGGTAATCAAAAGTCGCACTCCAGCCGGGGTGAACATTCTTTCCTTCAGACCAAACATCGTCCAGTTTCAGAATAACCTGCGGCTGATTTGACCTGCTAACGGCAGCTTTCTGCACGCCGCAGCTCATCAGCCCGAATAACAGTACGATCAGGATTACTTTCATAGGTATTGAGGCCCAGTGCCTGGTGATGGTTTACATTGATCGATGCGATGCCGAGTAGCAGATAGTGTAGTCGCCCTATGGCACCGCTTGAGAGGGTTAAGGTAGCCTTTAAAATGCGGAAAACCATGCTGTTGTACCAAGTGAACTTCGTAAATGGCTGGAGATCAATTCATTAATTGTGTGTAATTTTAACGCACTTAAGTAGCCTAGCGAACAAATGGCTGATGTACGACAACTCCGTCAGCATGCCACTCATCGTTTTCGATCTACGTAAAAAAAACACATCGACAGCGATCGGACTACCTCGGTTATGGCCTGGGTTTTCAGGGCCGTTACGCCGGAATAACGCTGGATGCTGCGGGAAACGCATAATCTGTGTATCTTTAACATGGTAAGGCTTGCCGTTGGTGGGCGTTCCGTACGGCCGGCGCAGGGCGACGTGTTGTCCGCCTTACTCGATCTACGGGGTAAAACGCCCATGGTCACTACCCATAAATCGTTATACCTGCTTGGTGCCAACGGAGGGGAAGCGCGCTTTACGCCAAAAAAAATGCAGACATGAAAATCCGTCATTTCACCCTTTCTTTGCTCCTTGTCCTCAGCGCCTGCGGCGCAAGAAAGGATAGTGTCGCGTCAGTGAAGGAAGCTTCACCCAACGTACTGTTCATCGCAGTGGATGATTTGAACAACCTGCTGGGTGTCCTGGGCGGGTACGCGAAAGCTAAAACACCAAACATCGACCGGTTGGCCGCCCGGGGCGTACTGTTTTCGAATGCTCATTGTCAGGCGCCGCTCTGTGGCCCCTCGCGGGCGTCGTTGATGACGGGGCTACGCCCGTCCACGACGGGAATCTACGGGATGATCCCTGACGATAAAATCCGGTCGGACAACCCGGCGACGAAGGGCATCGTAATGCTGCCTGAATACTTCGGCAACAACGGCTACCACACGATGGGGATCGGGAAGCTGTTCCACCAACACGCACCGGAAGGGACGTTTGACGAATCGGGCGGTAGGGTGAAGGGCTTCGGCCCTTACCCTCCGGAACGCTTTGCCTGGGACGGCTACGGATCTTCCGATCGGGAGAATTACGGACGGACGAGTACGGACTGGGGCGCCTTCCCGGAAACTGACGACCAGATGCCCGACCATGCGTCCGTTGACTGGGCGATGGAGCGGCTTAACCGTGAGTACGACAAACCCTTCTTTCTCGGGGTAGGTCTTTTGCGGGTACACGTACCGCTGTACGTACCGCAGAAATGGTTCGACCTGTATCCGCTGGAAAGCATAACCACCCCACCTTACCGGGCGGATGACTTAAGCGACGTACCGCCCGTCGCCCTGCGGATCAACGACCTGCCGATGATGCCCACCACCGAGTGGGCCAGGGCAAGCGGGGAATGGCCAAAGATCATGCAGGCCTACCTGGCGTGCATCAGCTTCGTAGACTACGAGATCGGGAGACTCCTCGATGCGCTTGACGGTAGTGATTATGCGGACAATACGGTGGTGGTGATGTGGTCTGACCATGGCTACCGGATGGGGGAAAAGGGGACGTTCGCCAAGCATGCACTCTGGGAGGCGGCCACCAACGCCCCGCTCTTGTTTTCAGCCCCCGGGCTGCCAAAAGGGGAAATCATTGACCAGCCGGCGGAGATGCTTTCCATCTACCCGACGCTACTGGAATTGTGCGGACTTCCGGCTTACGAAAAGAACGAAGGGATCAGCCTCGTGCCGTTGATGCAGGGGGAAAACAAGGGGGGAACTTATACCGCCATCACCACCTTCGGGAGAAACAACCACGCGGTCCGGTCCGGCCGGTTCCGGTACATCCGCTATGAAGACGGCGGCGAAGAACTGTACGACCACGAGAACGACCCGAACGAGTTTACCAACCAGGCCGGTAACCCTGCCTATCGGACTGATATCAAACGGCTGAAAAACTTCCTTCCGCAGGAAAACGCGAACTGGGCTCCGAACTCCTCTTACACTTTTCAGCCCTATTTCGTTGAGCAGAAGGCGAGGGCTGCAAACCAGTGAGCTCGGCATTGAAGAAGGCTTGCGTGACAACCAATATCTTCGCGGCCAATTTCGGTCTTAAATATTTTCCATGTACATTTGACGCAATTAAACTCAGCCATCCATGAAAACCCGCTACGGCGTTCATCCAGAGCATTTCAAAACCTTTACTACCGACCAGACCCGCGACGAATTTCTCGTCCAAAGCGTCATGCAGGAAGGCAAGATAGAACTCGTTTACTCCCATTACGACCGCTTTATCTTTGGCGGCGTGGTGCCAACCTCTGCGGCCATCAGGTTACCGAACGACGATGACCTGCGCGCCGAGTACTTCCTTGAACGCCGCGAACTTGGCGTCCTCAACCTCGGTGATGCCGGAAGCGTAACGGTGGACGGAACTACCTATGACCTCGGCCGATTCGACTGCCTGTACGTCGGTCGGGGCAGCAAGTCCGTTTCCTTCGCTAGTAAGGACGGCAGCCGACCCGCGAAATTCTACCTCAATTCCGCGCCCGCCCACAAAGAATACCCTACCACTAAAGCTACGCAGTCAGACGCCAATAAGTTGGAACTGGGGGACGACGCGCACGCCAATAACCGCGTCCTTTTTCAGTACATCCACGAAGACGGTATCCCGAGCTGCCAACTTGTAATGGGCTTCACCGAGCTTCTACCCGGCAACATCTGGAACACCTTCCCCCCGCACACCCACGAGCGCCGGATGGAAGTGTACCTCTACTTCGACGTACCCGGAGAGGAAATGGTGATGCACTTCATGGGCAAGCCCACCGAGACGCGCCACATCGCCGTACGCAACTTCGAGGCCGTGATCTCTCCGCCCTGGAGCATCCACAGCGGCGCGGGGACCAGTGCTTACCGCTTCGTGTGGGGCATGGCCGGCGAGAACCAGGCGTTCGCTGATATGGATGCGGCTCCGCTGAGTAGCGTAAGGTAGATTGTTGGCGTGTTGGTTCTTTGGTACGGTGAACGGCCGAAAGCACCATAGATTCCTGTATTTCAACAACCTAACACTCCAAATAACCACAACTCCAACAACCTAATATGGTCTTAGATAACTTCAACCTCGCCGGAAAAACCGCCCTCGTAACCGGCTGCAAGCGCGGCATTGGCTTTGCCATGGCCGTTGGTTTGGCCGAAGCGGGCGCCGACATTATCGGTGTGTCCGCCAGCTTGGAAAGCTCTGGATCCGCGATCGAAAGGGCTGTCACCGCACTTGGCCGTAAGTTCTCTGCTTACCAGTGTGATTTCAGCAACCGCGATGCGCTCTACACCTTCATAAAACAGGCTAAAGCTGATCACGGCACGCCGGATATTCTGATCAACAACGCCGGAACCATCATGCGTGAGCCTGCTGCGACGCACTCAGATGCGTACTGGGATAAAGTCGTCGAAGTCAACCAAACCGCACCGTTTATACTGGCCCGTGAGTTTGGTCGTGATATGATCGAACGGGGTAGCGGTAAGGTGATTTTTACCGCATCGCTGCTCACTTTTCAGGGCGGCATCACGGTACCCGGCTACGCAGCATCCAAAGGTGCTATCGGCCAGCTGACCATGGCACTCTCCAACGAATGGGCGGGTAAGGGCGTACAGGTAAACGCCATCGCGCCTGGTTACATCGCAACGGATAACACCCAGGCGCTGCAGGATAATCCGGAACGCAGTGCTTCCATCCTCGGCCGTATTCCTGCGGGGCGCTGGGGCAAACCCCAGGACTTCAAGGGGCCGACTATTTTTCTCGCCAGCTCTGCTGCGGATTACGTGAGTGGCATTGTTTTGCTGGTTGATGGAGGTTGGATGGGGAGGTAGTATTTTAGGGCTATCGCATTTTATAGGTGGTCCACTAGCAGCCTGTCGGGGAGAACCGAATCTGAGCCAACGTGAGCCATTTTTGTGGTAGATGACTGGTGAATTCGGGAGTTTAACGGGTTAAGTGACTGAATTCGCTGGGAAATC
>JBLHRW010000144.1:0-10796 GCA_047626445.1 Neolewinella sp. | reverse complement strand
GGTCGGCCTCTTCTATCATTGCATCTACGACCTCGACTCTAAAGCTCCCTCCATCGATACGCCGCTGCACGGCCTGCTACCTTTCAAGCACATCGACCACCTACATCCCGATGCCCTCATCGCGGTAGCTGCCGCCAAAGACAGCGAACAGGTGACTAAAGACATTTGGGGAGATACCATGGGGTGGGTCCCGTGGCAACGCCCTGGTTTCGACCTCGGCCTACAACTGGAGAACTGCCTGGCAGAGAACCCCGGCATCCGTGGTATCGTCCTCGGCAGCCACGGCCTCTTCACCTGGGGAGATACCAGCTATGAGTCTTATATGAATAGCCTGGAGGTCATTGAAATGGCTTCGGAGTACATTGAAAAGCGGGTGAAGGCTCAGGGTGATAAGGTATTTGGCGGACAAAAAGTACAGCCCCTGCCACCGGCAGCGCGCAAAGCCAAAGCCGCCCGCCTGATGCCGCTGCTGCGCGGCCTCACCAGCTCTCACGCGCTGCAGGTCGGTCACTTCACCGATACCGATACCGTTTTAGCGTACATCAACAGTCATGACCTCGCACGCTTAGCACCTATGGGCACTTCCTGCCCCGACCACTTCCTGCGTACCAAGATTCAACCCCTGGTCCTGAAATTGGACACCAACGAAGACCTTTCCGACTCTGCCACCGTCCTGGAAAAGCTGAAGCCCGCCTTTGCGCAATACCGCCAGGAATACCAAGACTATTACGACAACCACAAGCGCGGTAACAGCCCCGCCGTTCGGGATCCGAACCCAGTGATCATCATCTATCCGGGTGTCGGGGTTTTCAGTTTTGCGAAGAACAAACAGACCACCCGCGTGGCCAGTGAGTTCTACATCAACGCCATCAACGTGATGCGGGGCGCCGAAGCCATTTCCGCCTACACCAGCCTGCCCCGCCAGGAAGCCTTTGACATCGAGTACTGGTTGCTCGAAGAAGCTAAACTACAGCGTATGCCCAAAGAGCAGCCGCTTTCCCGCCAGGTAGCCCTGGTGACCGGAGCTGGTGGTGGCATCGGCAAAGCCATTGCTGATAAGCTGGTGGCCGAAGGCGCCGTAGTGATACTCTCCGATATTGTGGAGGATCGCCTGAAGGACGCAAATGCTACCTTCAAAAAAGACCAGTCGGTTTACACGATTTGTGACGTGACCGACGCCGATTCCATCCAGTCGGCCTTTGACGCGGCCAGCTTGGCTTTCGGCGGCGTAGACATAGTGGTGCACAGCGCCGGCCTGGCCATCTCCAAACCACTGGAGGAGCACACTCAGAAAGACTGGGACTTGCTGCAGGACGTACTGGTGAAGGGCCAGTTTCTGCTGGCGCAAAAATCTGCCGCCATCATGCGCGATCAGGGTACGGGCGGTAATTTCATCAGTATTGCCAGTAAGAACGGCCTGGTGTCGGGGCCGAACAACGTAGCTTACGGCACGGCTAAGGCAGCCCAGCAGCACATGGCCCGTTTGCTGGCCGCTGAATTGGGCCCGGACCACATCCGGGTGAATACGATTAACCCGGACGGCGTCATCATTGGCTCCAAAATTTGGGAAGGTGCCTGGGCAGAAGGCCGTGCGAAGGCCTACGGTATTACCGTCGAGGAATTGCCGGCGCACTATGCGAAGCGCAACCTGCTCAACGAGATCATCCGGCCCGACGACATTGCCGACGGCGTGTTCGCCTGCGTGGGCGTGCTGACCAAAACAACCGGCAACATAATTAATGTTGATGGTGGCATGGCTACGGCTTTTGTGCGTTAATCAGGGCGCGGCCGCAGGTGCAAAGTGATGGATCCCGGAGGGATCGAATCGTTTTAACCCCGGACGGAGCTAGATGCGAAGCATCGAGTGGAGTCCGGGGTACTGCAGGCCCGGGGTACAGCAGTCCCGGAGTACCGCAGTCCGGGGTACAGCAGTCCGGAGTACAGCAGTCCGGGGTACCGCAGTCCTGAGTACAGCAGTCCCGGAGTACAGCAGTCCGGGGTACCGCAGTCCGGGGTACCGCAGTCCGGAGTACCGCAGTCCGGAGTACCGCAGTCCGGGGTACCGCAGTCCTGAGTACCGCAGTCCGGGGTACCGCAGTCCGGAGTACAGCAGTCCTGAGTACAGCAGTCCCGGAGTACCGCAGTCCGGAGTACCGCAGTCCGGAGTACCGCAGTCCGGAGTACCGCAGTCCGGAGTACCGCAGTCCGGGGTACCGCAGCCCGGAAATCACCGCTCCTCCATACCTCACCCTGCACCAGCGTCCCCGCCCAAATGCATCAGCAACTCACTAACTCAGTCATCATGCAACTAACTAAAGACAAAATAGCCCAAGTCAACGGCAACCTCCACGAACACAACGCCGACTACAACTACCTGGCCGATAAACTCAGCCGTAATAATGTGGATGTAGACGCCCTCGTAAAACGCCTCTCTGCCTTCCAGGTAGCCATACCCAGCTGGGCGCTGGGTGCCGGCGGTACCCGCTTCGGTCGCTTCTCCTTCCACGGCGAACCCGGCACCCTGGAACAAAAAATCGACGACGTCGGTATCCTCCATGCATTGACCCAAACGGCCGGTGCCGTCTCTCTGCATATTCCCTGGGATACGCCCACCGACTACGCCGCAATAAGGCAACGCGCCGATGGCCACGGCATCATCTTCGACGCCATCAATTCCAACACCTTTCAGGACCCGCCCGGCGCCAAACTGAGCTATAAACACGGTTCGCTGAGTAATACCGACGAGGCGATTCGTGCACAGGCAGTAGAGCATAACCACGAAGTCGTCCGCATTGGTGAGAAACTGGGGTCTAAATTACTGACCGTCTGGCTGGCCGACGGCACCAGCTTTCCCGGCCAACGCTCTTTTCAGCACGCCTTGGCCCAGACGGAAAAGAGCTGCAAAGAGATCTACGCTGGCCTGCCCGAAGACTGGGGGCTGCTGATCGAGTACAAACCCTACGAGCCTAACTTCTACAGCACGGTGATCATGGACTGGGGAACCTCCTTTATGCTCGCCAATGCCTGTGGCGACCGGGCCTATACCCTCGTAGACTTAGGCCATCACCTGCCCAACAGCAACATCGAACAGGTGGTTGCCACCCTGATGGCTAAAGGCAAACTTGGCGGCTTCCACTTCAACGACAGCAAGTACGGCGATGATGACCTCACCGTAGGCAGCATCAAACCTTATGCCCTCTTCCTGATCTTCAACGAGTTGGTGTACGGGATGGCCAATAACCCCAATAATCCAGACCTGGCATGGATGATCGATGCCAGCCACAACATCAAAGACCCGCTGGAAGACCTGCTCCAAAGCCTCGAAGCCATCCAGGAAGCGCACGCCAAAGCATTGCTCGTGGATCAGGCGGCCCTCGAAGCCGCTCAACTCAGTCATGACGTGGTGAAGTGTCAGGAAATCCTGCAAGGGGCTTATCGTACTGACGTCCGCCCACTGCTGCAGCGCGCCCGGCTCGATGCCGGTGGTGCCATCGATCCGCTAGGTGCTTACCGCAGCATGGGCGTGCGGGATGGACTGATTGGGGAACGGGGTAGGCATATAGTGGCTACTGGCCTTTAGTGAATAATGGAATGGGAGAATACCTGCGGCAGCCATTTTCTCATTTAATCATTCTCTTATTCACTGGGTGAGCAAGCGCAGCGCAGCAAACGGTATGAGCGGCAGCCTATTCATTTATTCACTCCTTCAATTATTCAATTAATGACCCCAGTCACCGCCATCTTCGACATCGGCAGAACAAATAAAAAGTTTTTCCTCTTCGACGACGCCTTCCGCGAAGTCCACCGGGAGTACACCTCCTTCGAGATGATCGAAGATGAGGATGGGTTTCCTACGGAGGACATTCACGCTTTGCGCAGCTGGTTGCGGGAAGTCTTTGACCGGATACTGGAGCGTGAACGGTATAACGTAACGGCCATCAATTTCTCCAGTTACGGGGCCAGCTTTGTCCACCTCGATGAAGAGGGCAAAGTGTTGACGCCACTGTACAATTACAACAAACCAATTGATGAGAAATTACTCGATCGATTCTACGAGCAATACGGACCGGAGGAAGCATTTACCCTGGCCACGGGCTCCGACCGTTCCGGGATGCTGAATTCAGGCTTGCAGCTTTACTGGCTGAAACATACCAAGCCGGAAGTCTTTGCCCGTATTAAATACTCCCTGCATTTACCCCAGTTCCTCAGCTATGTTTTTACCGGTATTCCCATCAGCGAATATACCAGCATTGGGTGCCATACGGCACTGTGGGACTACACGAAAAAGGATTACCACGACTGGGTGTACGCCGAAGGAATTCATAAGGTGCTTCCCCCCATCGTTTCTACGGAGACGAGCATCAATATGAATTACAACGGCAAACGGATCAAAATTGGAGTAGGGGTGCACGACAGTTCTGCCGCTCTGTTGCCGTACATCAGCAGCGAACGGAAAACGTTCGTCCTAGTCTCCACGGGTACCTGGAGCGTCACCCTGAATCCTTTTGCTACAGGCGTTCTGCAAGCTGATGATCTGCAGAGCCGTTGCATCAATTACATGCGCATCGACGGTAAACCGGTGAAAGCTGCACGGCTCTTTCTGGGAGAGGAGTACAAAGTCCAGACCCAATGGCTGGCGGAACAATTTGGCGTAGACGAAGAGCACCACACTAGGGTGAGGTTTGACCGATCCATTTATAATGAATTAAAGGCGCAATTCTCCATCCGTTTCGCCTTTCAGGAACTTCCGACAACCGGAAGGTCAACGACCAGTTTGCCGGCCAATTGGACGTATACGAGAGCCTATCACCAGTTAATGATCGAATTGGTGGCCTTGCAAACGGACAACATCCGCGCGGCCTTGGGGGGCCGTACCGTGAAAAAATTGTTTATTGACGGTGGGTTCACCGACAATGAAGTGTACGTGAAGCTGCTGGCCCACGGGTTCCGGGAGCTGAAGGTACGTACGACGGATTCGTCGCTGGGCTCCGCGCTGGGCGCGGCCATTGCCATCTCCGACAAGACACTCAACTCGAAGTTCCTCAAGGAGAATTACGGGCTGCGTAAGCACCAGCCATTCATTGTGAATGCGGCAAGTGCCTCCTGAACCAACGTTAATCTGCCCAAGAATACAACCCCAAAATATGTCCAACGACTTTAATCCAGCTTACCCTTCCATCGACGATCTGCGTAAAAAAGCCAAACGGAGGATTCCTCGCTTCGCTTTCGAATACCTCGATGGTGGTTGTAACGAAAACATCAACCTGCATCGTAATACAGCCGATCTACGCGAAGTACAGCTTTTGCCCCATTACCTGCGGGATTTCAACGGGGCCTCCATGAAGACGGAGTTGTTTGGTATTGAATACGACGCACCGGTGGGCATCGCTCCCATTGGCCTGCAGGGACTGATCTGGCCGAAGGCCACGGAGATCCTGGCCAAAGCTGCGGTGAAGCACAACATCCCGTTTTGCCTGAGTACCGTAGCGACCAGTGACATTGAAACGGTGGGCAAGATCACCGACGGTAAAGCCTGGTTTCAGTTGTACCACCCCACCGATAATGACCTGACGGACGACCTGCTGAAACGTGCACACAACGCTGGGGTTCCCGTCTTGGTCATCCTGTGCGATGTACCTACCTTCGGCTTCCGCCCCAACGACATCCGCAACGGATTGGCGATGCCACCGAAGATGTCGATCCGCAATTTCCTCCAGATTTTTGGCAAGCCGAACTGGGCGTTGCGGACCCTCTTCAACGGACAACCGGAGTTTGCCAACCTGCTGCCCTATATGCCCAAAGACCTGGACATGCAGCAGTTGGGTAAATTCATGGACCAAACCTTCACTGGCCGGCTCAACGCTGCCAAAATCGAACGCATCCGCGAACGGTGGAAGGGCAAAATCGTGCTCAAAGGGGTGGCCAATGAGGCCGATGCTGCCGAAGCGATCCGGCTGGGGCTCGACGGCATCATCGTCAGTAACCACGGCGGTCGTCAGTTGGATGCTGGCGAAGCCAGTATTCATCCCCTCCAGCGTATTGCCAAAAAGTATGGTGACCAGATCGTTGTGATGCACGATAGTGGGCTACGGACCGGTCCCGACATCGCCCGTTCGATGGCCAGCGGAGCAAAATTCACCTGGATGGGCCGCTCTTTCATGTACGGCACCGCCGCACTGGGCGATCAAGGCGGCAACCACACCATCGCAATGCTAAAAATGCAACTCCAACAGATCATGGAACAGCTGTGCTGTGAGCGGGTGGAGGATTTGCCTTCTCATCTAATAAGAGAATAATCGAAGGAGAGAATAATTGAATAGCTGCCACAAATACCGTTCGCGGCGCTACGCTTACTCCCCCGGAGCGAACGAAGCGAAGCGGAGAGAGTGGCATCTGAGGTAGCCATTCTCTCCTTCAATTATTCACCACTGCCATCCACCATTAAACAAAACCAAGATGCTAGAGAACATCAACTCAGAAGAACACATCGAAGACCTCGCCGGCGGCGAATTCGAACGCGAACCCGTACCCGCCTCGAAATGGAAAGGGTGGGGGAGCTTCCTGGGTATGTATGCCGGGGAACACGCCGCTGGTACCGAATTTATGATTGGCCCGCTGTTTCTTACTGCGGGCGTCAGTGCGTTCGATCTGTTGTTCGGCCTGCTGGTCGGTAACCTGCTGGCAGTGCTTAGTTGGCGATTTCTGACGGCGGAGATCGCGGTCAAAAACCGGCTGACGCTGTACTTTCAGCTAGAAAAGATCAGCGGGGCCAACCTGGTGAAGTTCTATAACGTAGCAAATGGGGTACTCTTCTGTTTCTTGGCGGGGTCGATGATCACGGTGTCGGCAACGGCGATCGGTGTTCCGCTGAACATGGAGATGCCCACCCTTACGGATACCTTGCCCAACGGGCCAACGTACATCATCATCGTGCTGGTGGTGGGCGCAGTGATCGCCCTAATCGCTTCGCGTGGGTACGACACGGTATCCAAGGCGGCGAACTGGATGTCTCCGATCATCGTGCTGGCCTTCCTGGCTTGTGGTATCGTGGCCCTTGGCCAACTGGGCGTCGGCAGCCTTCAGGAGTTTTGGGACATCTGGGGAGAAGGCAGTGAGCCCTTCCCCGGCCAGATCAAATACACCTTCTGGCACGTCGCGATCTGGAGTTGGTTTGCCAACGCGGCTATGCACGTCGGTATGTCAGATCTTTCGGTCTTCCGTTTTGCCAAAAAAACCAGCTCGGGCTGGACGACGGCTGCGGGTATGTACGTAGGGCATTACATGGCTTGGATCGCCGCCGCCTTGCTGTATGCCGTTTACCTCCAGACTCCGGAGGCGCAGGCTATGCTCTCAGGCGGCGAAGCTCCGCCCGTAGCTCCAGGTCCGCTGGCTTATAATGCGATCGGTTGGTTTGGCATCGTTGCGGTAGTACTTGCCGGTTGGACAACGGCTAACCCGACGATCTATCGCGCCGGCCTCGCCTTCCAGACCCTGATGCCTAAGGTCTCTACTTTCTGGGTGACCATCCTTGCGGGTACGGTGGCTACTATTGCTGGTCTGTTCCCCGCCTTCGCGATGAAATTGTTGGGCTTCGTTGCCCTTTACGGCTTTGTATTGGCACCCTTCGGTGCGGTGATCGTATTCGAGCACTTCTTCCATAAATTGGCTGGCATACAGAAGAACTACGCCGAGGTAGCGGGCATCAAATTTAACCCCGCCGTATTATGGGCCTGGGCGGTCAGTTTTGGCTTGTTTTACTTCCTTTCCTGGCAGTTCGACATCTTCCTGAGTTTTGTTACGTTGCCAGCTTGGTTGCTGTGTGGGGTGTTGTTTTTGGTGTTTAGCCGGAGGTGGCAGCGCAGCACTGCAGAATAAGGAGGCGCGGCCGCAGGTGCAAAATAAAGTGGTAAAGGAGCAAGGGGCGAAAGGGGCGGTAGTACCGCTGTTTTCGCCCTTTGCTTTTTTTGTCCATTACCTGGCACCTGCGCCCCCGCCCCTACTAGCAAACGAGGCCGCCGAAATTAGACGTCGGTAGGGGCGGTACTTGCCCCCACCCAATCAGCAGAAACCCGAAAACTTCAGGAGGCTTCCATTAGCTTTGCGCCTCACCAGTTCCACAAGTTATGCTGACCAACCCACTCGAAATCCTGCACGAAGGCAAATCCTACTACGTTATCAACAAGCCCGCCGGTATTGCTACGGAGAAGAACTTTACCAATGATACGGTGGAGGCGCGGGCGCTGGTGCAGTGGAAGCGACCGAAGAGCACAAAAGATCCGTTCGTCGGCATCGTGCATCGGCTCGATCGACCGGTCAGCGGCGCGTTACTAATGGCCCGGAACAAGTCGACGTTGGTGGCCCTGAACCGTTCTTTCGAGGACAAAAAGGTGGAGAAGACCTACGTTGCGCTGACGGAGAAGCCCTTGCCTAAAGAAGTCGGAGAACTACGACATTTCATCGCCCGCGATAAAACGGGCCGTAAAGCCATCGCCGCCAATCGGCGTATTCCCGGTGCTAAAGAGGCCCTCCTCCGGTATCGCCTCCTGTCGGCTACTGCCGATCGTTACCTCTGGGAGATCACGCCTGTTACCGGTCGCTTTCACCAGATCAGGGTCCAGTTTTCTGCTGCTGGTGCGCCCATCATCGGTGATGCGACCTACGACTCTCCCCTAATTCACCAGCCGGAGGCCATTTGTCTGCATGCTAACCAGCTGACTTTTCCGGAACCGAGTGGTGACATGGTGACCGTTAAGGCTCCCTTACCTGCCTGGGCGCAGGTAGAGAAGGAGGGGATAACTGAATGAGAGAATAATTGAATGGCTACCGCAAGCACCACTCACTCCGCTTCGCCCCGGGTGAGCAAGCGCAGAACAGCGAACGGTGCTTGCTGCAGCTCATTCCCCCCTTCTCCCATTCACTAATTTTCTACTCACTTCGTCCGGAATCTGTCGTATTGCTACACCTTGTTCCTGGTCAAATAACCCGATGCCGTATTTTTGCGTTACAACAACACATCGAAATTAACAACCATGAAATTTCCTCTCTCCTCCCTGACGCTGCTACTGGCCTTACTCCTCAGCTCCACGGCCTGTGACAGCCAGAAGACCAACTCTACCACAGCCACCACTGAAGATAAGCCGGCCATGACAAAAAGCAATGCTGAACCCGTTGCTGGCGTCACCATCGCTGAACTCGATTCCGGCTATGAAGGCTTTGAAAAAGCTTACTTCGCCGGTGGTTGTTTCTGGTGCACTGAAGCCTCGTTTGACCGTATTCGCGGCGTAAAAGATGTTTGGTCCGGTTACGCCGGTGGTAAGGAAGTCAACCCAACCTACTACGAAGTCGCCGGTGGCCAAACCGGCCACGCCGAAGCCATCGTGGTCTACTACGACCCGGGAGTGATCACTTATGACGATCTCCTGGAGGTCTTCTTCGTCGCGCACGATCCGACCCATCTCAACCGTCAGGGACCGGACAAGGGAACCCAGTACCGCAGTACGATTTTCCCGGTCAGTGAAGAACAATACGAAAAGGCTAAAACCAAAATCATCGCGCTGGACAAAAGCGGTAAATTTTCCGACAAAATCCAGACAACGATCGAAGATCCCATAGAATTCTATGTTGCCGAAGCCTACCACCAGGATTACTACGAAGACTCCAGCAACCCCAACCAGGGCTATGTGCAGAACATAAGTCGGCCTAAGGTAGAGAAGGTGATGAAGGTGTTTAAAGACTGGCTCAAACCTGAGTTTGTGAAGTAAACAATGGCTTTGCCATTGTTTACTTCACAAACTCAGGTTTGTAGACGGCCTTCGGCCTTGGTAGACGAAAAGTCGCTCCGCTCTTTACTCGGTAGACGGCCTTTGGCCTTGTAGATTGATAGGCTACCGCACAAGGCAGCTCGCTTCGCTCGTCCGGCTCACGAACGAAGTAAGCTCCGTGCCGCGGTAGCCAATCAAAAATCGAGACCGCCGCAGGCAGCAGCGCAGCTAATCACCAATCGAGATTCGAGAATCCTCACGAGTGCAGCGAGCAATCACATGCGGCAGCACTATTACCCCGAAGCAGCAGCGTAGCTAATCTATAAGCGCGAAGCGCGTCTACCAAGGTGCGTAGCACCGTCTACGAAGAAAAGAGCGCAGCGATTTTCGTCTATAGCAGCTGCGCTGCTATCTTCGCGCTCATGGCAAAAATGTACCAACTATCCACCTGCAGTTCCTGCAAACGCATCATCAGTGAACTCGGTGAACAACCGGCGCTGGAAATCGTGAACATCAAGACGGACCCGATCACGGGAGAGCAGCTCGACGAGATGGCCAAGCTGGCCGGCAGCTACGAAAAACTGTTCAGCCGGCACGCACGGAAATACCGCGCTCAAGAACTTAATAAAAAAGAATTGACCGAAGCTGATTACCGTGAGCTGATCCTGAAAGAATACACGTTTCTGAAGCGGCCGGTAACGATCGTGGGCGACCAGGTTTTTATCGGTAAGCAGGAGCGGGCGGTGGAAGCGCTGAAGGCTGCTTTGGCGGTGTAGGAAGGCCTTCGTTAACCGATCAGCCATATTTAAACGGCGTCCCTTAACAAACCCTGTAACAATGCCAAATAAAGCCGAAATCACCGCCTTCTTCCAGACCCTCCAGGATGAGATCTGCACCGCTATAAGTATCGCCGACGGCGGCACCTTCCGCGAAGACAGCTGGGATCGCCCCGGCGGGGGCGGCGGCCGCGCCCGTGTTCTCAACGGCAACCACATTGAAAAAGGGGGGGTGAACTTCAGCGCCGTCTACGGAGAG
>JBLHRW010000143.1:0-10803 GCA_047626445.1 Neolewinella sp. | reverse complement strand
TCACCGTAATTGTAGATGCTCAAAGCCCTTTCGCACTCCAATGACGGCAACTCTGTGCTTCCTCCGTGCTACCCTCGGTGAGAACATTTAGCTGCTTTAATAGCCGCTGCCACACCCAATTATAGGGCCGGTTCATGTTCCTAATAGCAATTAGCCAGGAAGCAGTTTAATCCCCTATCTTCAACCACCAAAACCACCTGGTCCATGCAAACCACCTACCTCGACGTCACCCAGGAATCCGGCCGGGATTTCTACCTGAATGAAATGTCCGGCCCTCTAGTTATGCTCAATCTGCTTCTATTCAAGGAGGTGGCCGATTACAGCACTTCGCCGGAGCTGGCCCCTGAAGTACCCATTTCCGGGGCGCAGGCTTACGCTATATATATGAAGCACACCCAGTCCTTCCTGCAGGCCAGTGGAGGAGAAGTACTGTTTATGGGCAAGGGTAATAGCTTCCTTATCGGCCCGACGGAGGAGAAATGGGACGCCGTCCTATTAGTGAAACAACAAAGCAAGGAAAGCTTCCTGGCTTTCGCTCAGAATGAGGAATACCTTAAGGGCCTCGGCCACCGAACGGCCGCATTGGCAGATTCTAGACTGATGCCTATGGAAGAAGGTAAGAGATGGTAGGTTACGCTAGAAAGTGATCTACGTCTGTCTTTTCTATTTCCCGGTTCCAAGCTTCCCGGAGAATAGGTTGTATCCACCAGATGCCGACCGGCCAGGTTAAAAGCGATAGAAACCAACGGAAGTACCTTCTCTTTCCTTCAAGCTCACCTAGAAGCCAGGTGATCCTGACCGAAGCAAGTAGGCACATAAGTAGCCAGCTGATGACGGACAAAACCCAAACCCAGTAGTATTCGAAAGACTCCTGTTCCGGTAGGAGCTGGAACATGACAATACCTATCGCTAGTGGGAACAAAGGAAAAAGTATGGCCACTTGCCAAAAGCTGTGACGATCCTGTTCTGGGTAGTATTTACGATGTAGCCTGAAGGCCGCATCGTAAATCCACTTCCAGCAGGTCGCGAAACTGAAAATGACTAAGAAGAATGCGGCGTAATCCAAGCTAAAGCTGAAGCCACTGACATTGTCAGCCATAATGAAGGAAGCCCGAAACCCGATACGTAACAGGCCGAGAATTGCCGGCGATAGTAGCACGGATAACAATATTCCAGTAGGCCAGTTAAGCACGTCTGTAATGCGGGAAAGGTGTTTGCTGAGTTGCAAGGGTGCTGGTAATTAAGAGCTCGGCGAATAATGGACAAGATAGCGACAGTGGCCCCAGTCGGAGTGCAACTCCTCTACCTTCTTTGCCCTTAATCCATTTCCTTGAACCTGCGGCCGCGCCTGAATTACCTACGCCCCCCAAGAATCCTCATCCCCCCGATCATACTCAGGTACCCGCGAGGTAGCCCCCGCATTATCCGCCATATACCCATCCGACAACGGATAGTCGTCAGTACTAACCCCACCAGCATTAAACCACTCCTTCCTGATGTGCTCCGCCACCCGAATGGCGTTGGCGATGATCGTCAACGTCGGGTTGGTAGCGCCCTGTGAAGGCTGGAAGCTGGCGTCAACGACGTACAGGTTGTCCAAGTCCCAGGCTTTGCAATTGGAGTCCAGGACACTGGTTTTCGGGTCGGTGCCAAACTGTGCCGTTCCGGCCTGGTGCCAGGTGAACTCTAGCTCCTTGGTGGATCGGTAGAACTCGCTGAAGCCCGCCCGCTCCAGGTAATTCTTCTGGAAGTAGTCCAGAAATTCGAAGTGGCTCTCCCGGTTGTTTGGCCGGTAGTTGAACTTGATGCCCTTGCCCGTCCATTCAATCCGGTTGTGGCGGTCGGGCAGGTCTTCGGAGGTGAACCAGAAGTCAACGGCCAATCGCTGCAGGCGCTTGGCGTCTTCTTCCGTCAGGCCGAGATGGCCGTAGTCGCCCAGGATGCGGGTATAGTGGGCTTTTCCGGTCAGCTGAATGGTGCCGAGCGGGTAGGGGTGCTCCGGACTGCCGTGGTAGAAATCATGGCAACCGAGGGTCTTCTGGAAGACGACGTCGTTGTCCTTGTCGGGGTTAATGGCCGAAATGCCACTCTGGTTGTGCTTAGTAAAATTACGGCCTACCTGGTCGGAGGAGTTGGCCACCTTCGATTTCAAGAGTAAAGCGGCGGAATTGATCGCCCCGCAGGAGACCACAATAATATCGGCGCTCAATTCCATTTTCTCGCCATCCCGTTCCAGTTCGATGCGGGAGATCTTGCCGTTTTCTTCCACCAGCCGGTCGACGCGGGCGTTGGTCCACAGGGAAACATTCTTATGCTTCAGCGCGGGGCGTACCAGGGCAGTCTCCGCATCCGATTTGGCGTGGAGCATACATGGGAAGGGGTCGCAGGTATTGCACGCAATGCAGGGGCGTTTCCACGGTTCGTCAATGTCGCGGTTGAGGGCCAGGTTGGAATGGTGTACGTTGAGGCCCAGCTGGCTGAGGTCGGCCGCCACCTCCGCAATCCGCCCTTCGTGGGGGAAGGCTTTGAAGGGGAACGGACCGCTTGCCGGGCCTTCCGTTGGGTCTTCCCCCCGGTTGCCGTGTATCTTCATCACGTGCTCGGCCATCATATAATAAGGCTCGAACTCCTCATAGCCGACACACCAGCCGGGAGAAATACCCCCTTTATGCTTTTGCTCGGTAAAATCTTCCGGGCGCTGCCGGTGCAGCAGCGCACCGTACATCTTGGTGTTGCCGCCCACGCGGTGATAGACGATGGGTTTGACGGGTTGACCGTCGGGGCCCTCCCATTCAACGGGGGCTTTGTAACCATCTTTTCCGAAGATGAAATGTGGGTCCCAATTCCGTTTTTCGCGGGGCAGGAAGCTGCCTTGCTCCAGGATCAGGATCTTCTTACCAGTATCGGCCAGGGTGTAAGCCACAGTGCCGCCGCCTGCACCGGAGCCTATTATAATGACGTCGTAGTTGGAAGTAGTCAAGTTGTCGAGTTTTCGGAATGTCCAGGTTATCTGGAGATCAAGTTATCAAGTTGTCGGGGTATCAAGCTGCCTGGTGGCTAAAGCTGTTATCCGCACCTGTTTAAGCGTTGAAGAAGGAAGATGGTTCACCTTTAGGGCAGGCTTATTATTTGGAGATGGACGGGGTGACTACTACCTACTACCAGACTAATAAGGGCGCGGCCGCTGGTGCAATGGGAAGTTTAAGGAGCAGGCAGGAACGTCGGATACTACCGTTTATCGACAACCCCGAGAATTCGACAACGGACAACCAAAAACCCGAAAACTTGAAAACCCAACAACCTGACAACTGGACAACCTCCTTCCATTGACAATCTGTTAACAAGAATTCAATAGCCATTGGCCGGAATCCCGCGTTGGTTACCTGATCTTTGTACTGACAACGAAAAAACCCGTATTTTCGCGGTCGAATTCTAATAACCGGATCAAATCTATCCATTATGTTTAAGCAACTCCTTTCTTTCGCTGCCGTGCTCGCACTTGCATTTACTGTTTCCAGCTGCCAGTCTGGTGGTAACGACGCTGTTCGTGCTGCCGCCCGTCAAACCGTTGAAACGGTAACTCCTGCTGCTCCTGCAGCTCCAACCCAGCCTAGTGTCGCCGTTCCTTCTGGACCGATCACTACCGTAGCTTTTGCCGACAACGGTACTTATGACTTCGGTACTGTTACTGAAGGCGAAATCGTAAGCAAAGTGTTCTCTTTCACCAACACTGGTGCTGAGCCCCTGATCATCTCTGATGCTAAAGGTTCTTGCGGTTGTACCGTTCCTTCTAAGCCAACTGCTCCTATCGCTCCGGGCGAAGATGGCGAAATCACCGTTCAGTTCAACTCCAAGAACAAGAAAGGTGCCCGTAACCAGAAGGTAACCATCACCGCTAACACCAACCCGGCACAGAGCTTCATCTACCTGACCGGTACGGTGAACCCTGACCCTAACGCTGTAACTCAGTAAGTTTCAGTTGTTGCAATCGTTGCACACGTTGTAGCTTTTGAAACCGACGCCCCGTTCACTTTGTTGGACGGGGCGTTTTCTATAAGGGCAGGGGCGCTTCGCTCCTGTTGCAGGGTTCCAACGTTTGCAGCAGAACCACATCCTCGTAACCGAAGTGCCAGCGACTTGCACCCCCTGCAACCGGAGCGAAGCGACCCTGCAACCTCTGCAACCGGAGCGCAGCGACTCTGCAACCTCTGCAACCGGAGCGCAGCGCCCCTGCAACCTCTGCAACCGGAGCGCAGCGACTCTGCAACCTCTGCAACCGGAGCGCAGCGCCCCTGCAACCGGAGCGCAGCGACTACTACAACCGGAGCGCAGCGCCCAACACAACCTTTCCCTCCCCAGACTGTCTACCTCTAAACCTCCTTTCCCATCTCCATGGCCGTCCTACATCGCGTCAACGATTTTCTTTCTCTGGTGAAGTTCTCCCACACGATCTTCGCCTTGCCTTTTGCTTTGCTGGGGTTCTTCCTGGCGGTGCTCGACCATGGGGTCCTACGCTGGCAAAAATTGGTACTGGTGGTGCTGTGCATGATCTTTGCCCGCTCCGCAGCCATGGCCTTCAACCGTTGGCAAGATCGGGACATCGACGGCAAGAACCCCCGCACGGCAGTGCGGGAGATTCCAGCTGGGGTCATCTCCAGTAAGTCTGCGCTTGGCTTTGTCCTGCTTAATTCGGCCATGTTCATCCTTTGCGCCGGCTTGCTGAATACGCTTTGCCTGATGCTCTCTCCGCTAGCTTTACTGGTGATCCTGGGCTACAGCTACACCAAGCGCTTTACTTATTTATGTCACTTCGTTTTAGGCCTGGGGCTGGCGCTGGCTCCAATCGGGGCCTACCTGGCAGTTACCGCCCAGTGGGCCTTGCTACCGGTGCTCTACGGTATAGTGGTCCTCCTTTGGGTAGCTGGTTTCGACATTATTTACGCCCTGCAAGACGAGAACTTCGACCGGGAAGAGCAGTTATTCTCCATTCCAGTACGATTGGGTACGCAAAACGCGCTACGCTTAGGCCGGTTGCTGCACGTCTTATGTGCCGGAACCTTATTGTACGCCTTGTGGTTCCAGGCCGCGAACTACCCGGAATTCGCCTGGCTGAACTGGCTGGCAGGTGCCGTATTCCTGGCCTGCCTTATCTATCAGCATTCCCTCGTTAAATCCGGAGATCTGAGTAAAATCAACCTGGCCTTCTTTACCACCAACGGAATTGCTAGCCTGGTATTCGGCACGCTTACTATTCTGGATGTTTACCTGTGATTTTTTTGACCACTAGCCTCAAAGCCTGCTCTTTAAACTTGCATATTTGCACCTGCGGTCGCGCCCTTATAGTCTTGTAGTGGGGAGTCTGGTAGTCTTGCACCAAATATTGCTATTCTTCTTAGTGTAGCTCTTAGTGTCTTACTGCCTTAGTGCTTACTTCTCACCGCCAGTCGCCGCCGCCTTCATCCTCTCCGCCACATCATGCCCCAAATACCGGTCGATCAACCCATGGGCCCAGTAAATAACGGGCGTCATTACTATCGCTACCGTGAACTTGAAAACATACTGCACCGTTGCCACGGCCAGAATCCGGGACCAGGGCCAGGGCTCGTTCAGCCCGCCGAAAAGTTCGGGGCCCAGCTTGAAGGCTACAACCAAGACCACGAAACTGTCTACCAACTGGCTAACAAGTGTGGAACCGGTGGCCCGTAACCACAGCTTTTTCTCCCCCGTAGACCGCTTGATGCGCTGAAAGACAAATACGTCCGTCAGCTGCGCCACCAGAAATGCCATTAGGGAGCCAACGATGATGAACAGGCCCTGCCCGAAAGTGACGAGGAAAGCTGCCTGGCTATCAGGCACGCCCAGTCTTTCAGACTGGGTAACCCACCAATCCGCAGGAGCAAGTTGGATGGCCGCATAAATCATCGCAAAAGCGTAAATGATCAGTCCAGCGGTTAGAAAACTCAGTATCCTGACGCCCTTGCGGCCGTAATACTCATTGAGTAGGTCCGTCATGATAAAAACAATCGGCCAAAGTAGCACGCCTGCGGAAAACTGCAAAGCACCGATCTCTCCGAAGAGGTTAAAGTTCCAGGAGGCAATGCCGAGGGTATCTTCCAGGGCGAAAATCTTCACGCCGATGAGCTCTGCCACCAGGGCATTGGCAACGAAAAAGCCCGCAAGGATGATGAAAAGCCGACTGGGGCGATGGGTGATTACGTTGATCAGAGGGGAGGGGCTCTGAACGGTAGGGTTGGACATCTTATATAAGTGCTAAATGTGCTGGTGAAGATACTTCTTGTTACGTTGCTGGACAGCTGACCCGCCGTAGACAAGCAATATTTTGAAAAGTTTCGCAGAAGGGCCAACGAAATTGATTTTTATGCCGTCCTAAACAATAGTAACGTTATCTTCTGGAACGATTCCTTTGTTCCCGTTCCATCGGGTGTCTATCTTACGCCATATTCCCCTTTTACCTTATTTCCGCCTATGCGCCTCGGATGTGTTCTTTTTGCCCTTGCCCTCAGCTTTAGCCTTGTAGCCCAGTCCTACCAGTCGAGAATTCATTACAAAGTTAAACTGGGAGACACCCGGCAGCTGCACCAGCTCATATTGCTGGACTATACCAAGCTGTTGGGCGTCGCCCTGGAAATCGAAGGCGACAAGATCTACTTTCAGCTGCGCAGCGCTGCGGAAACTTCCGTTATTCCGCTCGATCAGCTGAGATTTTTGGGCGTTTTTACAGGGGCAACGGCAAATTCTATACTCCGCGGACCCCAGCCGACAATACGGCTGGCCGACCTGACCTATGAACGAACGGCCTTGCCTTTCCAGACGAAGTCCCAACTGAGGGTCATTAACCTGATCTACGTCGTATCAGAGTGGAACCTTAATAAGCACCTGCAGTTGGGGCTCGGGGTGGCTGGCCCGTTGGGTGTCCTCGCTACGGCCAAGCTGCGCTATACTGTCCTTCCTGATGTGCATGTCGGGCTCAGTAACCAAATACTTTTCCCGCCCTTCTCCCAGGGGTTTAATGACGGCCCGTTGGTGCTTGGTGATGCCCACGCAATGGTGACCGTTGGATCTGATAAACGATTTTTTAACTTCGGAACGGGTCTATTATACAATACAGACGACTTCGAGGGTTCCGCCTGGGCACACCGGGTAGCCCTTGGTGGCCAGGTAAGCCGAAAATGGCACCTCTACGCCGAGTCGCTCATGGTGCTCGGGCGTAGCAGTGACGGCACGCCGCGAGATATTACCCTGTTGCCTTCAATCAATGCCGCGCTAGGCGTACGCAGTCACCGTTGGCAATTTGGCCTGATTACAGTATATTCTGGGTTCGACGACATTGGTCCCTTGCCCGTTCCATACGTTGGGTACAGCTATTACTGGGGGAACTTGTGATTACCCGGATAACTTCTGAATTCTGAGCACCAGTCTTAAAACTCTACTCCCTGCGTCCGGGTAAGCTCTGCAAAAAGCCCATTCAGACGGTCCAGTACAGAGGTGCCGTTTTTGTTGATGATCTTTCGACCGTCAATACTTTCTACGCGGGTTAGCTCCCCCATCGTTCCGGTGGTGAACACCTCGTCAGCGGTATAGAACTCGGTAAGCGATAGGCGCTTTTCAGCAGCGGGGATGTTATTGTCGGCGCAAATTTGCAGGACAGTAGCCCGGGTAATTCCCGGTAAGCAATAGTCGGCATGCGGCGTAGAAACAGTACCCCGGCGGATGGTGAAAACATTGACACCGTTTGCTTCGGACACAAAACCGTCTTTATCGAGCATAAGACCGGCATGAGCGCCAGCGTTGTTGGCTTCAATTTTAGCCAGTATATTATTGATCAGGTTGTTGTGGTGAATCTTACTGTCGATGCTCATCGGGCTGTTCCGACGGACCGAGCTGGTGGCCAGTTTAATGGACGGCGGGTAAACGGGAGGTTTGTATTCGGCCAATACGATCAGCGTGCAGCCCGCCTGGTTTAGCCTCGGGTCCATACCAGAGGTTATCTTTATACCACGGGTTAGGGTAAGCCGGATGTGAACCCCGTCGCGCATACTATTTGCCCGCAGCGTTTTGAAAATTGCCGTGCGTACCTCCTCACGAGAGGGGATACCGGTAAACATCATGGCGTGCGCAGAGTCGAACAGACGATCGAGGTGCTGATCAAGTGAAAATACCCGGCCGTTATAGACCCGCACACCTTCCCACACCGCGTCTCCTCCCTGAACGGCACTGTCGAATACACTAATCTTAGCATCATCGCGGTGAAGCATTTTACCGTCGATGTAAACTTTGAGGTCTTTATTGGCGGGGTTGAATTCCTGGAGCAAGATTGGGGTGTTTTAGTTAATGGCCTATTTCGCGACCTGACTACCTGACTGTTGGACTAATAAGGCGCGGCCGCAGGTGCAAAGAAAGGTTTTTTAATTAGCATTTCGGGGGGGGGGGGACTACCGCAGCGCCTCTCTTACCATCTCGTTATAGAGTGGCTCGCAGGCTGCAGCAATCGCCTCGAGGTGCGGTGGGAGGTCGATGGAGCGTTCTTGCCAGGGTTTGAAACCGGTACTTTTATGCACGTTGGCATACCAGTGAGACGCCCACACCCCGTCTTCCGGCCGGGCACCGGCCGGCCAGCTGAGCATTGCTTTGCTGAAGGCAAGGCCCAGTTGATCACAAAGTTGTTGTAATACCCGTTCAGGGTTCATCAACAGCAAACGGGCGTCAACTACGGCAGTAAGCTTTCGGGATTGCTTCAACCGGAGAAACAACTGGTACTGCTGAGGTAAGCCAATGTCTTCGGCCGTCACCTGCTCAACGACCTTGCTGAATGAATTGAGAATGGCGCGGGGGCTCCGGATGAGTAATACATTATTCATCCCCTCCAGAAAACCCTGATCTATTTCAATCAGGTGATGGGTCATTTGCTTGAAAATGACAGCCTTGGCGTTGTAATTCCGATGCAGCATTTCTTTCGCCACCAGATCGCCGTCATTCTCCTGGCTGGCCAGAATGTCCACTTTGCCAGGATGTTCCGCAGCAGTGGTCTGATGGGTCAAGTAATGCGCATACAAGGGTTCATCTACCACGGCAGTGTCCTCGCGTTGCGCGAAACTGTACATTATTGCTGTACTGATGTTGCGGGGGGATGACCATAAATTGATCCGGTGAGTTGTCATGAAAAGAAAGTGATAAATAAATAGGCAATATCCACAACTTAAAACGTAATTTCTTCTTACACCGGTAGTAACGGCTATTGTGTTGTTCAAGTGTTTTTCATAAAACGTACCAATCTTCTATTGATGGTTGGTACGTTATGATGCGCTTCGCTACTTTTTACAAGGGTCAAAAAAGTGGGATCAAAGCTTCTAACCTACCATTAAGACAGCCGGTAAGCATTGCTTACCGGCTGTCTTAATGGTAGGTGAAGGTCTGTAGCGTTACCGACGGAACGGATCAGAGAAACGTTCATCCACCAGTACCGTCTCATCAGTAGTAGTGTTGAGGAAATCAATGAGTGCCTGTTTATCGGACGCAGAGAAGTTAAACCGGCGCGCCGTGTTACTGGTGTTTTTTAGGAAAGGGTGCAGGTTAGGGTGGTTGGCAATACCCTCACTATAATGATCAATGACATCCCGCAGCGTTTCGAAACGACCATCGTGCATATAAGGTCCGGTAAGCGCTATGTTACGCAGGAAGGGAACTTTGAAAACACCATTTAACTGTGCAATTCCAGTACGTTCTCCTACGCCCTTATCGGTGTAAACCGCATCAAGACCGTTATTGGCAACGTTAACTTCAGGCTTGGCCATGGATGCTCCGTGGCAGGTCGCACAGTTAGCTTGGAAGAGTTGCATTCCCTGAATCTCACTGGCCGTGAAACGGCTTTCAAGTTGGTTGCCCCTCATCATCCTATCCATCATTTCGTCAAAGCGCGTATTCATGGACGTGATGGAACTGGTGAATCTCTCCAGCGCTAGTGTAATCCGGTCCGGCGATAGGTCGGTAGTGCCGAAGGCTTTAAAGGTCAGGATTTGGTACATCTCCTGCTCTTTTAAGTCGGAAGAAAGCTGATGAAGGTCTCTGCCCATTTCAAGTTCGTCCTGAATGGTCGCTTCACTTTGTTCTTTGATGGTTTCGGCACGTTCGTCCCAGAAGAACTTAATGTCGCCGTCCACACCACGAGCATCTTCGTCCCCTGAACTGCCGTAGCCACTGATGGCAGGAGCAAAGGTAGGAACAGAGCCCAGCGCAATAGAATTACGCTTGGTTACCGCACCGTTGATGCCTTTGCTGAAGTCAAGGTTGTCGGAGAAGGCCGCAGATTGTAAGTGGCAAGAGGCACAGCTGGTTTCACCCGTAGCGGAAAGCTGCGTATCGTAGAAGAGCACCCGACCGAGGAGTGCTTTACGCGCTTCGGAGGAGGTTTGAGTTACCAGACTTTGCCCAGATTGCTGACTCAGGTGCTGAGGAACGGTGATCGAAGCAATGGTAATATTGGTGGGGACATCAAGGGTTTGGCTGAGGGTAGCAACCTCTTCACTGTTAAAAGTGAGGGTCTCCGGGTTGCTTAGACCATCAATTTCCTGACTGCCAGTAGTAATGTTGTCTTCAAGACAACCAGAAAAAGTAAGGGAAGCCAAAGCAAATGTAAATAGTAGGAGAAGTCTTTTCATCAGGGCTGAATTTGGCGTAAAAATAAGGCATTGTCATGGCAATGCCATGTGCTTGTCAGTTAAGGGTCACTTAAAAGACCGGAAAGAATGGCGTTTCGTTGGGACTAGGACAGACTTTAACGTTTTT
>JBLHRW010000142.1:0-10809 GCA_047626445.1 Neolewinella sp. | reverse complement strand
TTGCACTGTCCTTTTCTGCGGGACTGAGGACCTCGGAGCGTGAATTTTCAAGTTGTCGCGTAGCGATCCATCTGAAAATTGACCTCCGAGGGTCCGCACTTGGTCTTTTAGGTCTTGATTCGCACTACCGGACTATTCACACGTCCATACCCAATCACTGAGCTCCAGGCGGGGGCCGCCGAAGTTAAAGTGCCACCATTCGGTGCGGATGGTGAGAAAGCCGTGTTTGCGCATGGCTTTTTGAAACAGGGCGCGGTTGGCCATTACCTTGGCCGGCAGGTTGGTAGTGGTGGTATAGGCTTCCTCGCCGAAGAAGTCGTAGGTGGTGCCCATGTCCAGTTCTTCGCCGGTGTCTAGGCGGACGATGGTGAGGTCCGTGGCGGCGCCGCGGCTGTGGAGGCTACCGCGTTTGGGGTTGGCGACGTAGCGGGGGTCGGGCAGGACGTCCCAGAGGCGCTGCTGGTAGGGGCCGGGGCGATAGCAATCGTACATTTTGAGGCCCAGGTTTTGCGGTTTCAGGTCCTGGTGCACTTTCAGCAGGGCCCGGGCTACTTGCGGGCGGTAGAAACAGCGGCCACAATCATAGATGACCTGTTTCATGAAGTTGTTGTCGGTAGCGTAGCGGAGATCTAGGCGGATGGTGGCGTCGAGGCGGGTGATCTCGGTCCACTGGGTGGTGTCATGGTCGTAGACGGGAGGTGGAGGTGGGGAAATTTCTACGGGGAAGGCAGTGGTCAGTACCGGCGAGGTTTCGGGGGCGGGGTCGCAGGTGCAGAGGAGGAAGGCTAGGAGCAGGGGGAGGTAACGGGACATAGGGTGAAGGTAAACGATCTTGTCTTTTATCCGGCTGAAGCCAGGGCCGTGGGAGTGTACAGATTGCAGGTTTCAGGTGGTCTATCCCCCTCTCCCCCGGCCCCCAGGGCTAACGCATACTAACCGGACGCTCAAAGGATCTCAGCAATTCCGCCTCCGGCTCCATGGCTGAGAACGCTTTGAGGACCTTGAACAGTAATTTGGGTCCTCAAAGCGTCTCGAGAAATGCGCTTAGCGCACTTTTTTTGAGTCCTTTGAGCGTCCGGCATCGAGTATGCGTTAGCCCTGCCCCTCTCCTAGGGGACGGAAAAATATTTGGAACCCTGCAATTTGTTATGCACACCGGGGCTTTGCTACGAAGCTCTTCGAGCTGTAAAACATTAAAACATTGCTCATCAACCTGCACCTGCGTTCGCGCCCATATCGTATCTTTCGCCGCATAAAATATACTTTCATGCGCTACCTCCTCCCCCTCCTCCTTGCCGTCCTCTGTTTTGCCTGTGGCAATGACGCCCCACCTCCGCCGCCGGCCATGCCGCCGTTAAGTGACCTACCGTTAATACCCTTACCGGTGGAAATGTCGGATACCGAGGGGTACCTTTTCCTGGGCACAGACAAGCAGTACGATCATACGGGCGCGGACGCAGGTTCCGTGGATTATTTAAACAGCAAGGGGGTCACTAACCTCCCGCTGACGACGACCGTGGATGAAAGCCTAACCCTTCCCGAAAGCTCCTACCTCCTGGAGATCACCTCCGAAGGTATCACCATTACCGCCAAGGACGACGCCGGAATTTTTAACGGTACGACCACGCTGGAACAAGTACTGGCCTTTAGCCCCAATACGGAGCGCGGCCGCTTTGTGCCCGCCGGCACCATCACCGATATGCCACGGTTTACCTACCGCGGGTACATGCTGGACGTCGCCCGGACCTTCTTCGGCGTAGACACCGTCAAGGCGGTAATCGACCGGATCGCCCCCTACAAAATCAACCACCTGCACCTGCACCTGAGCGACGACCAGGGCTGGCGGATCGAGATCAAATCATGGCCGAACCTGACGACGATTGGCGGTCAGTTTGAAGTCGACGGCACCACCGGTGGCTTTTACACCCAGGAGCAGTACAAAGAGATCGTCGCTTACGCCGCCAGCCGGGGCATGACGGTCGTACCAGAAATCGATATGCCCGGCCACACCAACGCCGCCCTTTCGGCCTACGCCGAGCTCAACCTGGACGGCAAGGCCCGGGACCCCTACACCGGTACCGAAGTCGGCTTCAGCACATTGGACGCAAATAAAGAAATCACCTACCAGTTTGTCGACGATGTAATTCGTGAGCTCGCGGCCATGACCCCCGGCCCGTACATCCACCTGGGCGGCGACGAGAGCGCGGTTACCCCGCACGACGACTACGTAAAGTTCGTCCGCGAAGCCCAGCAGATCATCATCAACCACGGCAAAACAGCCATGGGCTGGGACGAAGTCGCCGTCGCCGGATTAGCAGAAGGCACCGTAGCCCAACTCTGGGCCAATGCCGACTACGCCCTGATGGCCAAAAAACTCGGCAACCAGGTGTTGATGAGTCCCGCCACCCGGACCTACCTGGATATGCAGTACGACAGCCTAAGCCGGCTCGGCCTCCATTGGGCCGCCTACATCGAGGTCGACTCTGCCTACCTCTGGGATCCGGTCAAGATGGTCGACGGTATTTCAGACAAAGACATCCTGGGCATCGAAGCACCGCTTTGGGGAGAGACCATCCGCTCCATCGAAGACATTGACTACCTGACTTTCCCCCGCCTGCTGGCCCTGGCCGAAGTGGGTTGGACACCGCAGGACAAGCGGAGCTACCCCGACTTTCTGCGGCGGTTGAAGGCGCAGCAGGCCTGGTTGAAGGAGCAGGGGATTGGGACTTATGATACACGGGTGCTGAAGTAAACACCTGGCAAAAGATTCCGGAAAAGGCGCTGGCGCACTTTTACTCTATCTTTCGCCAGGTGTGCCCCCGGACGAAGCGCTCTCCGAGCGCGAGCGGAACGTGCACCCTCCGGGTGCTCGGAAAATCTACGAGCGCGGAGCGCTCTTTATCCACTCACACTCGGAGAGTGCTCAGTCCGGGATGGAGCATGCACGGTCCAAAAAAAACAGTCCCAAATCGAACTTTCCATTTAGACATTCCTCTAACCATCTAAATGAATGATGTTTTCAAAGCCCTCCGCGACCCAACGCGTCGCCAAATTCTGCCCCTGGTACGCGACGGTACGCTGACCGCTGGCGAGATCGCCCAGGAATTCACCATGACGAAGCCCAGCATTTCTCATCACTTGGACATCCTCAAGCAGGCCGACCTGATCGCCGTTGAGCGCCAAGGCCAGTTTCTTCACTACACCCTCAATACCACCGTGGTGGAAGACCTGCTGCGGTGGGTCATCGACTTCAAAAACACGGACCATGAAAAATAGCATTCTCCTAGCCTCCCTCCTTTTCACCTTCCTCCTCTCCTCCCTTACCATAAATGCCCAAATCGAAGGAAATTGGTACGCCATGCTGAATGCCATGGGAACGAAACTCCCAACCGGCCTGGAGATTAGTAAAACTACTGACGGTTATTCTGCCATCATGACCAGTCCGAGCCAAACGAAGACGAAGATTCCGACCACGATTACTTTCGACGGCCAAAAGGTCTCCTTGTCGGTATCCATGGTAGGTGCGACGTTCGACGGCGTACTGGATGGCAAGCAAATGAAGGGAATATTTAGCCAGGCCAACACGGATTTCCCCTTGACCTTCCACCGGCACCGGCCTGATGGCTACCCCATCGAAGAAGGTCCGGTCACCATCACCAGCAGGCAACAGGATCCGACGGATTTCCCTTACCAACGGATTGCCGTCAATTA
Source organism: Neolewinella sp. (assembly GCA_047626445.1). Taxonomy (GTDB): domain Bacteria; phylum Bacteroidota; class Bacteroidia; order Chitinophagales; family Saprospiraceae; genus Neolewinella. The sequence goes on along the minus strand of JBLHRW010000142.1, from coordinate 7,098 downwards.
TCCCGGCGGTGCGGAAGGTGTAACCATGGCCGGTGAGCTCACGGTTCCCGACGAGGGCAAGCCCAAAGCGTTGATCGTACTGGTCTCCGGCTCAGGGCCGCAGGGCCGTAATGCTTACCTCGGCAGCCAGATCAACCACAGCCCTTTCCTCGTACTCAGTGACTACCTCACCCGACAGGGTTACGGCGTCTTGCGGTACGACGACCGGGGTGTCGCCGAGAGCTCCGGTGATTTTCGCACCGCAACCAGTGATGATTTCGCCCTCGACGCACTTGCGGCGGTGCAGTACCTCCGCACCCGCGAAGAACTGAAAGGCGTACCCATCGGCGTTGCAGGACACAGCGAAGGCGGCATGATCGCTCCGGTAGTTGCCGCCAAAGACGAAGCGCTTGATTTTGTCATCCTGCTGGCCGCACCGGGCGTCTCCATCGACAGCCTGATGCTCGAGCAGCGCCGGCAAGTAGGTCTTGCTATGGGCCAGCCAGAGGTACTGATTCGCCGGGATGAGCCGGCGCTGCGCGCCGCCTATGCCTGGATCAAGGACAACCCTGAACTCACCCAGGAAGACTATGTTGAAGGCCTCTACGAAGTATTCGAAGCCCAGCTGAAGAACTTACCCCCGGCTTTGCAGAAAAGCATCGTTGACCCCAAGGCCTTCAACGCACAATACGTTCGGCCCTTGTCTGCGCCCTGGATGCGTTATTTCATCGCCTTCGACCCACAGGACTTACTCCAGCGTCTTACCATCCCGGTACTCGCCATCAACGGCCTCAAAGACATGCAGGTGGATGGCCTGACGAACCTCAACGCCATATCACAGGCGATGGCCATTAGTGGCAACCAGGACGCCACGGTTGTTCCGCTGCTTGGCCTCAACCATCTTTTTCAGCCGGCGGACACTGGTGCGCCGACGGAGTATGGGACTATCGAAACGACTTTCGATCCGGTAGCTTTGGAGGCTATTGGGACTTGGTTGAAGGAACGGTTCTGACCGTTCGTCAGTATTTAGTCTGCTGCACGGCCTAAAGGCGGTGCTAACAGCTACTCAAAAAACGAGTCATACCCTCCAGTCTTACCGCCGCGCTGCTGCGCGTCTTTCTCCCGCCGCGGAATAGCGTCCAGGTCAAGCGACGCTTCCCCCTTGTCGGAGCGCGTCAAATCATCCATCTCCATGTTGCCACCGGTCAGCATCAGGTCGCTCTTTTTTTCCCACTCTTCGAGCATGCGCAGGCCTTCGTCGGCGAAAACACCGTTTTGCAGGTCAACGGACGACATGAAATCGTTGGACAGTTCCATCATCCGCTCCATCTCGCCAACTTTGTTGGCGACGTCCTCCGTAATGCCTTCCATGGCCGCGTCGAACATAGCGCGCTGATCTGGATCACCGTTGATTACGGACATCGCCGATTTCATGGCACCGTGGCTGGCACGGATGGCTTTGCGTTCTTCGATCCGCAGCGACACCTGGTCCTTGGTGTCTTCCAGCAGCACTTCTGAATTATCGTGCATCTTACTGAGCACCCTGCTCAGCACGTCCATTTTTGTCAGTAGTGTACCGTACTTCTGGTTGCTTTCCCGCAGGCGGGCGGCGCGGCGGCTACTCAGGATCATCTGCTGGTTCTTACCAGTCTTCTTGGCCAGTTTGGCCAGCTGAAGTTGTTTTTTGATCTCCGTCTCGTTCGTCTCCACCAGCGTTTTCAGGTGGCGGATCTGACCGCGCAGTTTACCGATCTGCTTACGCATTTCCTGGAGGTTCTTCCCCAGTTCCTCGACGTAAGATTTAAGAATACCAATGGGGTCGATGTTCACGAACATGCTCGTTAGGCCGCGCATGGCACCTTTATACATATAGCTTAACAGTGCTCTGGTACGGGGGTCCAATACAGCAAACAGAATAGCCCCCAACACGGCCAACGAGACCACCAAGCCGAAGGTCGTGGCAATGAAAGGTAGGATGGTTCCCCAGAAGAAAGAGATTAAGAAAGCAATCCCCCCCGCCAGGGCGATAAGAAAAATCAGGCCGGTAACGCCTTCCGGGCGTTTCCAGAAGGATTTCTTGGGGGATACATCGGAGGGAAACTGAGCCATAGTTGGAAAAGCAATTTGCGGAGGGCAAAGTTACGGAAAGTCTTGGTAGTTCGCTGGGCTTACGTTGGGGAGGCGCTGCGCGCCTGTTGGGAGAAGCCTATGGCCGTTGGAAGACTCACTTCGTTCGCGTTAAGGGGGCTGCGCCCGTTGAGGGCCAGCCTCCTGCGGTGACCCAACACGAGCGGAGCGAGTCCCACAACGGCAGCAGGCCTCCCAATGCGAAGCCCTATCCCAGCACCCGGGTAATATTCGCCACATCCTCCCGGATAGCAGCGGTGATCACCTTCAGGGCATCATCGAAGCCCTGCTGGTTCATGGTCGCCTTTTCCTTAGCATTATTAATCAGCTCATCGGAGGATTCGATCTTGGCTTTTGCCTTGGTTACTTCCGCTTGCAGCTGTTCGATCTTGGCTTCCCAGTTCGCAATTTTTTTCTTTAACTCGCCGGTTTCCTTGGCTTTGCCCTCCACGTTACTCATGAGGTGCTTCTCCATGCTGTTCATGAACTTGGACTTTTCGTCCTGTAGCACCTCGGTATAGTATTTGGCGGTTTTCACCAGCTTTTCCAGCGTCAGGCCAACGGTGGAACCGGTGCCGAAGGCAGCACGGATGGACGTGTCGTGGTCCATCCCGATCTCTTCCATTTTAGCAACGGATTGCTTGAATTCGAGGTAATCAAAGCCTTCAAGGTTCTTATCCTCCAGGGCTTTCATCAATACGTTGGCGAAGCGGTCATCATCTTGAGACATGGTGTTGAAGGCTTTAGCTAGGTTTGACATGGGATATGATTCGTTAGTCGACAAATGTAAGGCGCGTAAGCCGGAATTTATTGCCCTCGGGATGGAGGACCTCCCTGCAAGGATTGATACTTGTAATTTATCGACTTTGGGCGCGGCCCTGGAGATTAAGCGCGCTAACCAGGCTGGATTGGGAGAAGGAGAGGTTCTCTTTGTTATTTGTCCCAGTACGCAGTTCTATAGCTCTACGAATACTTATCTCAGCCTGTCTTGCCTTCTTCATTTTATTGTAGTAAATGCCTGTATTATGGTGTATCGCAGCTCGATCATGAACTCGAGACATTTCGTAATAAGGTAGATTCTTCAACATCTGATAAGCCGAAACTGCGGCTTGATATTCTCCACGATCGCCGTTAACATCTGCTTGAACAAATGCCGCCTCAAAGATCGTCTGCGGATTATCATAAATTTTGATTAATCGCGGAATCTGTTTCAACCGTAGATCTGCCAAAGCATAGTTTCCGTTTTCTCGAGCTGACTCTGCACCTTCTACATAGAAATAAGCAAGTCGCCGGGCCAAATCAGGGATCGAATCCTGCTCCGAAAAGGTCTCATTCATCAATTGTAAAGCCAGGTCATAGGTCCGTAAAGCACGCTGGTGATTACCTAGTCGGGTCAATATTCGTCCCTTGGCATAATGGGATTGGGCGATGTCCCTTTTGATGTCGCCGATTTCGGCCTTCATCGCCAATGCCGTATCGATGTAAGTAAGGCCAAGCTCTGGTCTGGGGAGTCTTAGTTGCCGGGCAAACGTATGGTAGTTGTAGGCCAGCGAACGCGTAAGGGAGCCATCTCGGCGCCAGACTGCTAAAACGGAGGCAAGCTGGTCAAAATATTTGGCATCTGAGTTGGTGGTGCTATCAACTACTTCAAACGTAGTGCGGTCGTATTGTTCCCAAGACAAAGTGTCGTGCTGGCTCTGCAAGGAAGACATAAGGCAACAGGTAAGAAGAAAGAGGAGAAGTAGTCTTTGCATAGTCAATAATATAAATGCCCTCCACGATTAGACATCATGGAGGGCAAGATGAATCGATATAATGAATCGGAAAATTATTGCTTGATGATCTTCCGGGCTTCTGAGCCTTTGGCAGAGCGAATATTGAGCCAGTCCACCCCAGCATTTAGGCTGCCAAGATCGAGGGTTATTGTTGTCTGAATTGTTTCCTTTTGTAATACGCGGGCACCACGGGCATCAAGAATCGTAAGCGTCGCTTCTCCCTGGGGCATATTAATGGTCAACTGATCATTGAAAGGGTTTGGGCTTATCAACGCCTTTACTGGCTGCTCAACTGTAGTAGAGAAACTGTCTCCTGGTTCCCCCGGAGTTGTCACAAAGCTCTTATTGCAACTTTGAAGAGGAGCTTCAGTATCAACAATTCCGTACTTAGGGACGCCGTAGGGGATTAGCGACCGATGCTGACAGTCTGCGCAGCCAGGTAAGAACAGCCTATTTAGCCGGAGACTTTCTCGCGGCGGCAGCGAGCGGCCAACGCTTACTTGCCCTCCCGGAGGTAACGGAGGAGGACCAACTGAATTTGGGAATTACCCAACTGCGTGCCGGGAATTACCCCCATGCCAATCAGCACTTCAACCAATTACTAGCACCAGCCGGCAACTTTACGACCGAAGCCCGCTACTATCTTGGCCTCAGTCTACTGTCCTCGGGCGACACCCCGGCTGGCCTCACGGAGCTTCGTAAAATTACGGCAGCGGACGGGCGCAACATCTACCAGAAAGCTCAGGCCCTTGTTGGTGCGAGCTGGTAGCATTTTCATCATCAGTATCAGGGCGCGGCCAAAATCCACGCGAAAGCGAACCAAACGCCCACTTTAACGTATCCAACTACGTAAACATAATATACGCATGCGCTTCTTCGTCCTTACTTTCCTGGCTGCACTCTTCCTGGCCTGCAACGGCCCTGCCGAAACGACCTCCAACACCAAAGCTGCGCCCGACCGTGCCGCAGCCGCAGCGGATGGCCACATGGCCCTCACCCCAGCGGCCATCGAACCCGAAGTCTTTTTCGAATACGAAGACATCCTTTGGGGATTTAACTGGTTGCCAGACGGCACCATGATCGCCACCGACAAGGCCGGAAAACTTCTGCTGATCGACGGTGAGGGCAAAAGCACCGAAGTAACCGACGGTATGCCGATCGTAAAGAATAAAGGCCAGGGTGGTCTGCTCGATGTGCTGCCCAGCCAGGATTTCGCCACCGACAGCCTGGTCTATTTCAGCTACAGCCTACCAGCTGATTCAGATTCGCCCGAGGACGCTGATGCCAGCACCGCCATCGCCCGAGGTAAATTAAGTGCCGACAATGCTAAACTGGAAAATCTGGAAGTGCTGTACGAAGCCGGCCCCAAAACAGACAAGCCCTACCATTACGGCAGCCGCCTCGTGTGGGGCCCGAACGACGGTCACCTCTATTTCACCATCGGTGACCGGGGCAACCGCGACGAAAACCCGCAGGACAGTACCCGCGATCACGGAAAAGTGTACCGTATTGCGGCCGACGGCTCCATTCCGGCCGACAATCCCTTCGTCGGTGTCAAAAACGCCAAAGAAGCCATTTATTCCTTCGGCCACCGGAACCCGCAAAGCCTTACCGTTCATCCTGAAACCGGCGCCATCTGGGAAACGGAACACGGCCCTCGTGGTGGCGATGAGATCAACATCATCGAACCCGGAAAAAACTATGGCTGGCCCGTCATCAGCTACGGCATCAATTACAGTGGTACCCAGTTTACTGAACTGAACGCCAAAAAGGGGATGGAGCAACCGCTGCATTACTGGGTTCCCAGCATTGCCCCCAGCGGCATGGCCTTCATTACTGGCGACAAGTACCCCGGCTGGGAAGGCGACCTGGTGGTCGGCAGCCTAAAATACATGCGACTACAGCACGTTCAGCTCGACGAGAAAAACAACGTGGTCGGAGAGCAAAAACTCATCAACAATATGGGTCGGGTACGCGACGTGCGGATGGGCCCTGATGGGTACATCTATGCCTCGGTTGAAGGGGAAGGTATTGTAAAACTAATGGTGAAGTAAAATTTACCCCTAAGGCACTAGTGGTTATCTCTTACCCCAACAAAAAAGCCAGTACCACCAGCACCACCACAGCTGCCGCAATCAGGCGAACCCTTTCCGAGCGTTGTTCTGTTGCCCGCTGCGCTTTGCGCTGCAGGTTGAGGGGTGTCTCTACCTCGTAGTTGATCCGGCAGTCGTAGGTAAAGTTATTCCCACCAGTGTGATCTATGGACACCTCACACAGCTGCTGATCGAGAAACAGGCTGTAGGTTTTGGACTCCTTTACGGAAAAATCGATGGCAACCACACTATTGTTGCAATGAACGACCACGTGGTGGGTGTCCTCGCCGTGGAAAATGCCCAGCTTGTAGATATTTCCATAATGGCCCGTAATGCTCCAGGCTTGTTGTGGCATAATAAAAATGCGATTGTGGGGTAGTAGAGCCATTGGAGGATGAGCCAACGCGCTGTTATTCAAAAGAGAAGGTAGGGAAAATAGTTGTTTTACAGGAAATTTTAACACCTGAACGGGGAACATCGCTAATACGGTGTACGCTAAATTTTGCGGTGGCAAGGATTGCCCTCGCCTCCATGGTGGGCTAATCTCGAATCGTTCGCTGAGCGAACGCGTTAAAGCGTTTCGGGAGATTTCATGCGGACGGGGGCGAGCCCCGTCCGTGCCAAAGGAAGTATGAGCGTTTAAATTACGCTGTACTAGTGGACAAAGTAGAAACATCCGGTTGACGGGTACCTTTGATGATAAAATACCTCCATGAAAAACTCAATACTTATCCTGCTCGCACTAATTTTAATATCCTGTTCCCAAAAAATGGACCAGGCCGCTGCCGCGAATATTCATACTTACTGGATCGACAGCGCCAAGGTTCCCTGTTCCGGGGTTGCCCCCTACAATTGCCTGCGGGTAAAGAAAGGAGTTGATTTTGCCACCACTGATTGGGGCATTTTTTTTAATCCGATCGAGGGGTTTGACTACGAACCGGGCCACACCTACCAGCTGTTGGTGAAGGAAACGAAACGTGCACCTGGTCTAACCCCTGCCGATGCATCGTCCATCATCTAAACACTGGTAAAAGTGGTAGAGAAAAAGCTCGACGCCAGACTTCGCCTGCACGACATCTGGGCCCTGGAAGCCATTGACGGCGAGGAGATAGACTTTACTGACA
>JBLHRW010000141.1:0-10839 GCA_047626445.1 Neolewinella sp. | reverse complement strand
TGGCGAGACGCTTACACCGGAGCTTAGCCGTAGCTAAGTGAGGAGGTAAGCAACGCTGCCAAGCGGTAAAAGGCATCGCGGATAAGTGGTAAGAACTTAGATTACACTGTACTAGTGGTGTAGTCTGGCCATCTTGTGGCCTGGTAGGCTCCCACATGTTAGAAGCATTATAGGCGAGATAGGCGTAGTGTGCAGCTGTAACAAGAAAACAACCATTTTATCCAATCTGGACGCGGCCGCAGGATGCAGTGGAAGTTCTTTAAATTGCATGCTATGAAACGGCTGACAGCCATAGAAAACCTGCCGGCCTAAGCCAAAGAAGCATCTCTTTCATCCAAAAGGTGGTCTTTCACCTGCTGAACAAACCCAGCCTCATCCTTCAAGGCAATCAGATTACCATCCGGATCTCTAAACTTGGCGACAATTCCCCAGGCGTGTTCCTGGTAATCGGCATCAACACCCCGGGCGATCAACTCATCTGCGGCAGCTTTCACATCATTGACATTGAACCGCAGGCAGGTGAACATCCGCTGGTGATCTTGGGGCAGCGTCAGGTATTCCGTCCTATCCTCTCGTTCCACCATCAGGTAGGTTCCAAAAAGGTTGTAGCAAGTAAGTGCTTCGTTGGCAAAGTGGACGGGGAGTTGGAGTTTTTTGCCATAAAAGCCAAGGCAGGCTTCGTAGTTTCTGACGTAGAGGACCTGGCCGGTGCGGAGGGCGTTTATCATGCCGTAGCAACATCATCAACTGTTGTTTGGATGTAGATAAGGGCCTACAATACCCCCAATTGTGCAAGGGCCAATCGCGTCACCCGAACCCGTACAGCCGGAAAACCATCCATCTCAAAACCTGGCCCTGGTTCCAGGTTGGTGGCAAAGTAGTAGACCTGGCCTCCCCGCTCTACGAAGCCGACAAACCAACCGTTGTTATGCTCCCCATCAATCGACCAGCCGGTTTTACCACTAAGGGTATAGTCATCGGTCTTCTCCATCGCCATGATGTCCCGGATGGCGCGTTGAGTAGCGGGACGGATCGGTAATTCCTCCTGGTAAATGCGCCGTAAAAAATTGATCTGTTCCTGTGGGCTAATTCGGGACTTGCCCTGCAGCCAGAAATTGTCTACCGTCGTTGAATCAAAAACCATCCCGGAATAACCAATCCGTTCAAGTTCTGAACGCATGCGTTCCGGGCCAACTGCACGGGCGATTTCCTGATAGCAGGGTACGCAGGAGGCAGCGAAGGCCTCTTCTATCACCTGAGTCGGAGATGAATCATTCTCATCGTTTATAATTCCTGTTTTGGAAGCTGCGGGCTCGCAGCTTAGAACAAGGAGGGTTAGTAGTGCAATTATAAAGCTACTTAATTTCATATAAACTCAGTATTTCGCGTATCAAATCCTCTTCCAGGTCCATTCCCATTATCTCCCCCTGGATCAAGTTCCCTTCCCTGGCAACCAAAAACTTGATTCCCGTAAGTTCTGGAAAAGACATGTTCTTTTCCTCCTCTTTAAAATAGACTGTAGCGGTCAGCCCAGGGATAATCCGCCAATTTTCAGGACTAAGCTGATCGATCAGTTTACGTTTTTCAGCCACCTCTCCGAAACTCTCCACAAAAGCAGCAGCGTTTAGCCCGGTCGGGTCCATTTTCGCTATGGATTGATTGGGCTTCTCTTCAAATGACATGTCCATATAGCCAAGCTCAGTTGCCTCTTCTTGTAGGAGGTCTATTTCTCCGTCCCCCTGCGTAGCGATGTCCAGGTTGAATTCGGAGACCACCGTTGCATCAATAAAGAAGGTGCGCGGAACTTTTTCGGGTAAGTCTTCGTCCAGGTCAGGTTTTGATAAAAAATGAATGCCGGCAAAAAGCAGTGCGTCCCTTCGCAGTAAGTCCTCATTTTCCCGAAGATGGGCGTGGTAAAAAGGGATGGCTGGCGTACCCCGGCAATCCCGGTCATCGAGTACAAACAGCACATCGTCCATTAACTGTCCGTATGCCGTAAAATATGCTTCCAGGTTCAAGTCTTCCACAAAACTCAAGTTCCCTTTACTGTGCCTCACAAGATTGTAATAATAACTCGTAGGAATCCGCTCCATGAGGTCAAAGGCATAGGCCAGGTAATCTTCGCTTGCCGTAGAAACAGGCGAATTGAACTCTTGGGCGTGGTCCAAAAAATCGTCACGCTTATCCCTTAGCTTTTCGATGCTTTGTTCATAGTTTAAAAAAAGCAGGCCTTTTTGATTCTCCGTCAGGTTGGCCTCTATGTCCTGCATATAGGCTTCCAGGGCGGGCAGATGAACCATCAATAAAGAATCAAAAGCTACTTGCTGGCAATTAAGTGCGGCCATAAAATGTGGGGCATTTGCCAGCACCTGCTCGTCGTATTCTTTCTGTTTCCCCTTCCAGTGAGCGTTGATTAAGACCAAATCCTCAGACGATAATTTATCTGCAAAAAACGCCTGAAAAAGTGCTCCAGTCGCGGTCATCGTCTTTGGGTGCATTAAATCCCAACTCCCCTGCCACAACTCCTTCGAATGGCTTTGGGCGTATTTGTAAATGGTGTCCTGGCCAGCAGGACTGAGGTTGTCGTGGCCAAGAGATCGCACCAACGCTTCCTGTTTCTGGGCAGCTATTCCAACAGTAACCGAAAAGAATAACAGGGTAATGATCAAGCGCATAATTTCAAAATTTCAGGTGAAGACAAATATAGCCATTCGCGCAAAGCCATCCTCAAGCATTAGGCGTCCTCAATCACCTTTCGCACACTCCCTTCCAACAGCAATCGCCGCTTAGCCTCCTCATAAGGAATGTCCAGCGCATCGACGATCATGTTCGTTCCTCGGTCTACCAGTTTCGCGTTGGAGAGTTGCATGTCGACCATCCGGTTGTCCTTGACGCGGCCGAGGCGGATCATCGTGGTGGTGGTGATCATGTTCAGGATCAGTTTTTGGGCGGTACCTGACTTCATGCGGGTACTGCCGGTAACGACTTCGGGGCCGACGACGGCCACGATGGGGTGGTCGGCATGCTCGGTCACCGGGGCACCGGGGTTACAGGTAACGCAAGCGGTGAGGATGCCATGCTCCCGGCAGGCTTTAAGGCCACCTACCACGTAGGGCGTTGTACCAGAAGCGGCGATTCCGATCATGACATCATCGGGGCCAATATTATGGAACTGCAGGTCTTCCCAGCCCTGGCCTTCCGCATCTTCGGCCGATTCGACGGGGTGACGCAGCGCATGGTCTCCTCCGGCGATCAGGCCAACCACCCATTCAGGGGGGACACCGAAGGTGGGGGGACATTCGCTGGCGTCCAGCACGCCCAGCCGGCCGCTGGTGCCGGCACCGGTGTAGAAAATACGGCCACCGCGCTGCATGCGCGGCACTATTTCGTCAATCAGGGCCGTCAATTCGGGAATACAGCGTTCCACCGCCAAGGCGACCTTCTGGTCTTCGCGGTTAATGTTGGTCAGCAGCTCCAGCGTGGATTGCTTTTCGAGGTGGCGGTATAGGCCGGGTTGTTCGGTAATCTTCTGCATAACAAAGGTTGAGGGCTTAAAGCCTGAAGGTAAAGTTTGTGGTCGCAATAGGGCTAGAAGCCTTCAACCTTGATAATTTTTCTTGCCGCTACGCCCCCTGGCCCACTCGCCCGAACGATGTAAACGCCCGCACTCAGCCCTTCCAACCTCCATTGCACCTGCGTCCTCGCCTGCTGAACCTGCACAGTACGCAATACCCGACCATTGACGTCTAATAAAGCCAGTTCTTGCACCGCTCCTTGTGGCCAACCGGTAACGGTTAGTAATTCGTCTGCCGGATTTGGAGAAATGGTAAAATCGAAACTCGGCCGAACGGCGGAGAAAAGCCCGGTTGTCGCATCTTCATTTAGGTTGGACGTGAAGAAGTTGACGCCGCCGCGCTGGTTGCCCACTACGAGTTCCAGTTTACCGTTTCCGTCAAAATCTCCGAACCCTGGATTGGAAAAACCACCGACGTCAAGATCATCTACCTCCTTGGTCAGTAAGGTAAACGGCTCGGTATAGGCGCTGTCTATTCCGAAACGGTAGGCCTCTATTTGCCCCGTCCGGTTGCCCGACAGGACCAGCGTATAATTTGGGTTCTGGATCACCCAGGGGTTCGGATGCCCGGTACTTACCCCGGGGACATTCGTATTAATAGCCCCCAGTTGGATCATATTACCGGCCGCTGCCACGTCCGGATCAAACACCGGGGCTGTTGGGGTACCAATATTTAGATAAAATCGTATCCGACCGTCAAAACCACCCACCAGCAGGTCGGTTTTTCCGTCCCGGTCGAGATCGGAAAGGAACGGCTTGCTGAACTGGCCGCCATCGATGCCCTGCCAGGCGAAGACCAATTGGGCGAAAGCCGCGGTGTTTCCGGGGCCGGCCGTATTCTCGCCATAGAACAGCTTGCCATCCCGATTACCAATGACTACGTCGAGGTCGCCGTCGTCATCCAGATCGCCAAACGTGGGGGCAAACGCCCAGCCGGTAGTTTGGAACGCACTCATCCCGAGATAATCTTCATCGACCAATTCGAAGGCAATGGCTCCGCCATTGGGCGTAACGTTGCGCAGCAGGCGCAGCCGGCTATCGAGGGAGTTGTCTTCCGTAAACTCGTCGTTATTGCCCAGTACCAAGTCTGGGCGGCCGTCGGCATCGTAGTCAAAAATGGTTACGTTGGCCGAGGTCCCCAGGTCAAGCATATCACGGACCAGCTTACGGTCGTCCTCAAAAACAAAAATGGGCGACGCTTCCGTTCCTTCATTGCGGTAGTACCACATCACCCCAACATCGGAGCCATTGAGGACGACCGAAGGGGAACCGATGATGTCGCGGACACCATCCTGATCGATATCGACGTAAAAAGCCGCAGGAAAGGAGGTAATGTCCAAAACAGTTTCGTTCTGATTCCAAGCAGAATCCTGCGCACTGATCCAGGCCTGGTCTACTGAGCCGTTGTTGAGGCCAAGTACCAATCGGTCAAAAGAAACATCGCCAAGCATCACGTCGAGCAATCCGTTCCCGTCGTAGTCAAAGGCTGTGATCGAGGAGCCGGAGTGTCGGGGTCGTCCGCCTCCGGAAGGGCCGGTGAGGTTGTCGAAACATTCATCCGGGCCGGAGGAAAGGTCGAGTTTAGTGGAAACACCGCTTTCATAAAAGCCGCCCCAGCATTGGGTTTCGAGGGTATAGATCAACGTATCAGTACCAAAGCCCCGTTCTACGCTTTGGTTTTGATAGTATTCGACGTAGCCACCGTTGACGGAGAAAGTGATCAGGTCCAGGTCGCCGTCAAAATCGAAGTCTTCGACCGCGGGGTAATCGATGCTACTGACGAAGATGGGCGTTCGGTTACGGTCGAACGGGAAGTAGATGATGGGCAGCGCGTCGCCAAAATCGATGAGGGAAAATTCCAGTAGGCCGTCTGCCCGACGATGCCCACGGAGTACGCGCACACCATCCACGCCTTCGGCGTAGGTAAATATATCTGGTGTTCCGTCGGCGTCAAAATCCCGCAGCATGATCCAGCCTTTGATGGAACCTGGAAAGTATTTGATGAGTTCGGGGGCTTCTTCGTAGTTTCCGTTACCGTCGCCACGCATAGCCAGGTGAATTTCGCCAGCCTTATCGAAGAAGTAAAGGTCGGCCACGCCATCTCCGTCCAGGTCTTCCGCTTGGGTTTGCGGCGTATTGAGCCCACCAAACCACGCTAATGGTAGCGGGCTACCTCCTGCACGAACCACGGGATAAGCCGGAATCAGTTCTATGGTTTGTGCGGGTAGGAAATTAGCCGCAAAAACAGCAAGCAGGGAAAGAACAAATTTTGGCATAGCGCATTTTTTTGGCGGGGTCGCAGGTGCAAGGTGGGTTAATAAAAGGCAAAGTTGAGAAGTACTGATCAATATTACTATTCACACTCTCCCTATATTACCATCCGCTAATCTTACGCTATGCCCCACCCAAAGTTTACACTACCCTTGCTATTTATTGGTCTGCTGTTGGCCATTTCGCCGCTTCGCGGCCAAACGGAAAACACCAACTGGCTCCGCCAGCTAGAGTTTACGGCCGGTGAAGGCCTCGCTTTCCCAGCATCGGCCACCAACGTTAAGATCAACGAGGAGACCGTCACCTTCACCCAGGCCAACGGTCAACAAGTCGTGGCCATCAACCCCGGCCTGCACCTCATCAGAGCTGGCGGGAACACGGCCCTTTACCACCTCTCTGATGGTACGGGAAACGCGCCTAACCGACTGCGTCGCATCCCGTTGTGGCTCTCCATCATGCCACCGCTGGTGGCCATTGGGCTGGCGCTTATCTTCAAAGAAGTGCTGATCTCTCTGTTTGCGGGCATCTGGGTCGGCGCCTTCATTGCCGGAGGCCTTCGTTTCGAGGGGTTCCTCGGTATCATTAAAGCCTTGTTACAAACCGTTGAGAAATATGTCATCAACGCCCTCAACGACGGCGGTCACCTGTCCGTTATCGTGTTCAGCCTAATGGTTGGTGGCATGGTAGCCATCATCAGTCGCAATGGCGGTATGGCCGGCGTGGTGGAACGAATGACAAAATATGCCCGTACCCCCACATCAGCACAGTTCATTACCTGGCTGCTCGGCGTAGCGATCTTTTTCGACGATTATGCCAACACCCTTATTGTCGGTAATACCATGCGTTCGGTGACGGACAAGTTCCGGGTCAGTCGGGAGAAGCTGGCTTATATTGTTGATTCTACGGCCGCCCCCGTTGCCTCCATTGCCTTCATCACCACCTGGATCGGGGCAGAGATCGGATACATCGACGGGGGCATCAAGATGGTTCCGGAGCTGGTCAATATGGCACCCTACGCTATATTCCTGGAGAGCCTCAAGTACAGTTTCTACCCCATCCTTACGCTGGGTTTCATCCTGTTCATCATCTTCACCAAGCGCGACTTCGGTGCCATGCTCAAAGCCGAACGCCGCGCCCTTAAAACCGGGGCGGTCAAAGCCTCTAATTCCGAAACGGATGAGGTCGCAGAAACCGAAGACCTCGAGCCGGTAAAAGGCGCGCCGCTGCGCTCCCGCAATGCCGTTATCCCCGTCCTCACGGTTATCCTGATGACCATCATCGGGTTACTGGATACCGGGCTATCCTCCATTTATGGCGAGCTCGACCCTGCTCCGATATCCGACAGTTGGAGCGCAACCTGGGCTGCCATGGACGGCGGCTTCTTCGGCAAGCTCGGCGAGGTGGTCGGTGCTTCCGACAGCTACGTCGCCCTGCTCTGGGCCAGTATCAGTGGTGTGGTGATGGCCATTGTCCTCACCGTCAGCCAGCGCATCATGAACATCGAGCAAACGATGGGCAGCCTGACCTCCGGGTTCAAAGCCATGTTCGGCGCCATCATGATCCTAACCTTAGCCTGGGCTCTTGCCCTGACCACCGAAGACCTGCATACAGCAACCTTCCTCGTCGACCTCCTCGGCGACAGCCTCAACCCTTACTTCATTCCACCGATCATCTTTGTCCTCTCGGCATTGGTAAGCTTCAGTACTGGTTCCAGTTGGAGTACCATGGCCATCCTCTACCCCATCGCCATTCCGCTTACCTGGGCGGTAGCACAGGGAGCCGGCTGGGAAATAGACGCAGCACTGGGCTTGCTGTACAACGTTATCTCCATCGTCCTCGCAGCCAGTGTTCTCGGCGACCATTGCTCCCCTATTTCCGACACAACGATCCTCTCCAGCCTTGCTTCCGACTGTAATCATATCGACCACGTTCGCACACAGTTGCCTTATGCACTAACCGTCGGCGCCGTTAGTATCATTGCCGGTTTCCTAGCCTCCGTCCTTGGCGGTGGCTGGCTGCTTTGCGGAGTGCTGATGCTCGTTAGTCTCGGGGTACTTTATGGGATTGTTCGCTGGCGGGGGCAGGTTGTTGCGCCTGCGGCGTAGGCGCTTCGCGCCTACATAGGCGAAAAGTCGCTGCGCTCCTTTTCTCGGTAGACGGCCTTCGGCCGGGTAGTGGGTAGATTGATAGGCTACCGCAGGGAGAAGCTCACTTCGTTCGTGGTGGTGCCCATAATAGACTGGTAGTTCAGTAATGCTGCCGCATATGACAGCTCGCTACGCTTGTCCGGCAGTGTTGAAAGCAAGCGTCAAAAAAGCAAAAGCTATCAAAAAGTCCGAGTAGCAGAAAACGAGCGCAGCGAGCTGCCTCGTGCGGTAGCGCTATCAATCTACCCACTACTAGGCCGAAGGCCGTCTACCGAGAAAACGAGCGCAGCGAGTTTCCGTCTACTATTCCTCTTCGGAAATATCTTCCAGTCGCTTAAAGAACCAAAATATAGTCTTCCCATAATTCCGCTTTTCCACGCAACGGGGATCCTCAGCAAAGTCGTGGTGCGGATTGGTTTCCATCACAAAGAGGCCATTGGGGGCTAAAAGGCCGGCTTCGAAAATCAATTCCGGAATTTCCGGAATGTTTTTAAGCGGGTACGGTGGGCCGGCGAAGATGTAGGAGTACGGCTCGCGCACCTTCATTTTCATAAATTTGAAGACATCCATCCGAAAGATCTTGATGTAATCTTCCACCCCGAGGGTTTTGACGGTTTCTTCGACGAAGGCGACAGCCGGGCCGTGTTTGTCAACGTAGGTCACGTCCGTACATCCCCGGCTGATGAATTCATAATCGTGGCTCCCAGTGCCACCAAACAGGTCTAGGAATCGCTCGTCTTCAAAATCCAGCCAGTTGTTGTGCAGAACGTTGAAGAGGCCTTCCTTCGCGTAATCGGTGGTGGGACGGGTGGGCCAGTTGTCAGCAGGAGGGCTGAAACGACGGCCTTTGAATTTTCCGGAGATGATGCGCATAAGTAGTTGTAATTGTTGCAATGGTTGCAGAGTCGCTGCGCTCCGATGCAGGGGTTGCAGAAAAATCGCTGCTTCACGAGCGAAGCGAGCTACCTCATGCGGTAGCCTACCCACTAACGAGGCCGAAGGCCGTCTACCGAGCGAAGCGAGTCATCCTAAACACAGCAGTTCAAAATAAAGATGTGCTGGCAGACCGGCAAGTTCAGGCGGGGAAGAAGGTGGTGTGGGATATTGGCAAAACCGGATATCCTCTACGTACCGGTAAAACTGCCGGTACAGATCACTGTGTTCCGTTATTTCGCCACACAGGTAGAGCGGGACCCGGTTAGGCGTCCAACCACATTGCTGATAGGCCAATAGCAGGTAGTACAGTGCATCGTGCGAACTGGCGTAGGAGAAAGTGTTAAAAAACAGTAGGTGACCGTTGCGGTGAGCTGCCACGAAAAGCCTAGAGCCGCGTACGGCACAAGAGATGGCCTGGTGCCCCAGGCGGCGGGAACGTGCCGCCCAGGCGGAGAGCAGTCCTCCGGCAATATGGTGGGTTCGCAGGGTCCGCAAGCGGCGCTCTGCGGCTTCGAGCCTAACGGAAGGTGCGGCAAACAAGAGTTCTCCGCCCAGTTCCTGGTAACGCTCTGCCCGTACGGCATCGTCCAGCCCAATCAGGGTCAATTGCTCCAGGTAGATGCGTGGATTCCCGGCATCGTAGAGTGCTTCAGGTACCAGTGTCAGCCTTTCACTCTCCCACCCCATGATGCAATTGCCGTAGGCAAGTGAACGGAGTTTATCGTCGGCTCTTACGAGTCGATCGAGGGTCGCGGACCAATCCGTTTGTTCTTCGGCAGTGATGGTTTGCGAACGGTAAGCCACCAGTTCGTTGCGCGTACGATCCCGGATGATATACGCAAAACTGTCCATCCCCGTAAGGATGGACAGTTCATAATCGTGCGCACTTTCCGGTCGGAAAGCCGCGGCGGTTATATCGTAGTTGCTTACTGCCAACTGCCGGAAATCGTTGGCTTATTGAGATCGCCGAACTTGATCGGAGTATTCGGATCGTAAGTCTGGTCGTAGCGCTGGTACTTTTTATCAGCATACTGCCCCATAAATTCTTTTTTACGAACACCAACTTGTACTACCGGTACTTTGGTCGATTGGTATTCGATGATTTTCGCATCAATATCAAAACTCACCTTACCGTCAGTGTATGGAACCACCTCCAAGTCTTCAAGGACAACGCCTAGACCCGGGAAGGTATCCTTAGCTGCGATGAAAGTAGTGTCGTAGGTTACTGTTCCTCCATCAACGGCATCGGCATCACCAACAACGCGAATAGAGAGCAACTGACCTTCTCTCATCACCTGTTTGAGGGTATCGAAAGTAGGCGCGTATTCGCCCGTAATATCGCGGTAGAGTTCCTGGGCGGAACGAATCATTTCCAATTTGCCCGAAACGGCATCGGTACGAGTGGCACGTTCGCTGTTAAAAGCGATGGGTTCTTCGATGCTTTTGTAAAGCAGAAAGGCCAGAACGAAGGCCAGAACCAAGAAGAGTAGACTGAATAGTGTGCGCATCTGAGGCTTTTAATTTGTGCAAGTATAAAACATTTCTCGCATCCGATAGATGCAAGTTAGCTTTTGATTGGTGGAACGGCTTACAAAATTGAGTGTTTAGGGGCTGTTACGGTAAGTTTTCTTCAGTTTTTGGTCAATTCGGCGCGGTCGCGGGTGCAGAGAGTAGACGAAAAATCGATGCGCTCGTTTTCTTGTTGGACGGCCTACGGCCTTGTTAGACGCGCTTCGCGCTTGATAGATTAATAGGCTACCGCAAGTGATCGCTCACTCCGTTCGTGACCAGGCTTGTTCCAAGGCCGCCATTAGGCCAAAAAGAATTCGAGAATTGAGAAAAAGTTAACAACATCGCCCATCATCATAAACTTTGTCCGAAATTTGCAACCTGCAACCTGCAACCTGCAAC
>JBLHRW010000140.1:0-10889 GCA_047626445.1 Neolewinella sp. | reverse complement strand
CCAGTGCGAGCGGAGATGTCAGCTTTGAGTGCCTTTTAAAGTTCTCAAGCGGGCGGCATATTCACTTGTTTCTGAACCCGGCAGACCAGGCTGTGAAAGATTTTTTACGGTTGCTTAGTAAGGGCGAAATCATTGCGTTCAGCTTTTATTTTCATGAGGCTAAAATGGTCTACGCATCTTACAGCAGCAGTGATCCGGACATACAGACTTGGGCGGCACGCAATTTAGCTCTGGCTGAGAAGGTGGCAAAAGACAATGACGTTAGTCGGGTGGTGGCTGCACGGCGGAAGATGTTTTGGGTTAAATTAAGGCGTAGGTTTGTGGGAGAATAAGAGTAGGAAGTTTGGGTCATTGTTAACGATCTTTTGCACCTGCGTTTGCGCCTGAAAAGGGTGTTAAAATCACGCAAAGGGTTAGATTTTATTCTTATACTTAACATAAGATTAATTATGGGTGACTAGGTGACGCCCTGAAATAGCTATAGCAGGGTATAACCAAATAGCCGGCGTCGAAAATCTGCGGAAAAACGTCGAAAATTTCAACAAAATGAATCTGTGAAAAGTGTATGGCTATAGCAGGGTATAACCACCAAAACTATTACCGGTTTTTCTTTATCCCTAAAGCCACCAGGATTTTATTAAATATTTCGGTATTATCAAAAATACCGGTAAACGCAGTTGCCTGCGGGCCATAGGCGAATAAGGGGACCGGGATGCCGGAATGATCCACGCTCAAAAAATCTGCTCTCACCCGGCCCTCCCCGTTGCCTCCCGCAATGCCAAGGCCGCCAGTCTCATGGTCTGCGGTGATGATCACCAGGGTGTTTTCCTTGTCGTCCGCGAATTGCAATGCCTCACCTACCGTCTGGTCAAAGTCCAGCCCTTCGGAGATAATTGCTGCAATGTCGTTGGCGTGCCCTCCGTTATCAATTTGGGCACCTTCTACGAGCAGAAAGAAAGGTTTTTCCTCTGCTTGCAACACCTTCAGTGCTTTCCGAAGGCTCTCTGGCAGGAAGGTGTCGCGGCCATCGATCATGGAGGGCATCTTGTCGTTACCGTTGTAGATAGCCGTAGGTTGGGCGAGGTCAGTAAACTCCTCCAGTGTTTTGGTAAAAAAGCGTTCCCGGAGTTTATTCTCTTTGGACTTACCGCCGGAGATGAAGAAATCAATTTCGCTCCGGATCAGATCTTCTATGATCTTATCAGAATCGTCCCGCTCCTCGGTATGGGCGTAGAAGGATGATGGAGTGGCGCCGTCAATTGCGTCGGTCGTAATGATACCGGTATTGTAACCCCTGCTGCTGAGGATTTCTATCAGCGTCCGTCTTGCTTTTCCCGAAGGGTCCACCCCGATGGCTCGGTTGTTTGCTTTGACTCCCGTGGATATGGCGGTTCCAGCTGCTGCGGAGTCGGTTACGGGATCATCCGCGGAGGCGGTATTGACCAGACCCATATTTTTAATTTTGGCAATGGAGAGTTCTCCCCGGTTGGCCATCATGGCGGCGGAAATTTGCGCCAGGCCGTTCCCGTCGCCAATCATGAGGATGATGTTCTTTGGCTTTTTCGCAGGGTCGATCCGGTATTGAGGAAGGTAAACTTCCCTTTTCGGCTCCGGCTCATAGGTGTTGCGCTCCAGCTTATCCAGGAAGGCCCGTGCCAGAGCGGGCTCGTCCGTATTGATGAAGTCCAGGCCTAGTTCCGCGAAGCAGCTCCAGGCTGTTTTAGTATCGGGGGTCGCCCAGAAACGGAAGGGTTTACCGTTTTTTTGCACTTGCTGGATAGCCAAATTTACCCTTGTTAAATCTTGCGCCGTCATTCTGCCGTAGCCGTTCCATACCGAGTAGGCCTTAAAGCTCTGGCTGATCAGGGCAATCTTGCTGAGGTCCAGGTCGGCCAAATCGAGCAGGCTTTGGTGGTCGAAGTAAATGAAGTCCGGGTAGTTTGGGTAGTCCGCTGGTTTTGGGCGGTTTCCGGAAATAACGAATTTTATCTTCTTTTCATCCGCCAGCAAGGGCGTTTTTTCAATGGCCGCAACCACTTTTTCCAGGGTCTGGTACGCTTCGGATTTCAGGTCGATTAGTAATTGAACCGGCCTTAGGCTAGCCTCTTGTGCCAAGCGACTAAGTTGCTCTAGGTACAGCTTTTCAAAAGTTCCGTCGGACTGGATTTCTTCTTCAGAATGGGTAACGAAGAGCGTATCATTTTTCAGGAAGAGATCGACTTCCATAGATTCCGCTCCGTTGCTGTAGGCATACCAGAAGGGAATATCCTGCAGGTAATCGTTGTGGGAGTGCACCCGATAATTAGTCTGTGCAGCCAGGGAGGTAGTGGCCAAAACTAAAAACAGGATGGCCGTACTGATCGCAGAATGCTTCATTTCTATTTATTTAAATATTCAATTTAACCGCTATCTTAACGGAACACATTTTTCACTTCTCCACGACAAAACGATCCACCACTGCATTATCGCTGGTGGTGTAGGCCGTAGCGGTTAGCTTCTTGCCGGAAATAGCAACGCCCAGGTATATCCAGTCGTGGACTGCTCTTGCCACCAGATCGGGATGCCGGCATTGTTCGGGATCAGGGGTAAAAGGTGTAGGATCCCCTATTTTCCCCCGAAGCTTTCCACCACTACCGATCGTAATACTGATGAAGCCTTCCGGGTGCAGGTAACGATCCTTTTGTTTCAGGTAGTTCGGAAGTACGTCCGCCTGTCCATTCAAAGGGTTGAGTCGTTCATAAGTGTGGGCGTGCCCGTTGAGGACGAGGTCGACATCGTAGCGATCGAACAAGGGGTAAAGCGACATTACCCCGGCGTAATCTTCTTTGTAGGTGCAGCTTTTTCCGTTGTGGTGCAGATAGACAATCGTCCAGTCATCGCTGGCTCGCTTATTCTTGAGTTGAGCCTCCAACCAGGCCAGCTGGCGATCATAGTCATAGATTTCGCCCTTCGGCCCGCTGTCAAGGGCGATGAAGTGGGCGTTGGCGTAGTGGAAGCTGTAGAAGTGCCGATCGCCGGGTACTTTCCACTCTTTGAAGTAGTTGTTTTCGGGATCGTGCCAATCGTGGTTACCTAAAACCGGATAGACCGGGGTGGTAGGAAAGTAGGTGGTGAAATGCCGGAAAAGGCGGTCGTCGTATTGTTCACTGCGCCCCTCCGGATAAACGATATCGCCGAGCAGCAAACCCAGGTCGAAATCTTGCGGTCCGCGCAGCAGGGCATCGTTGAGTTGTTGCGGGGTGCCTTCCAACTCAACGGGTTCCCCGATATCCCCTACGGCAAAAAACTGAAAAGTGGTGTCGGTGGCCGCTACGGGGCTGCGAAATTGGTACTGCTTGCTCCTCCATTCTCGCCCGTCAGTCGCTATTCGGTACTGATACGCCATTGCGGGTCGAAGCCCGGTGAGGATGACTTCGTTTTCCTTTACGCTGGTATTAGTAGCCTTGGTGGTTCCCCTTGCCGTTTGCCATTTCTTATCCCCTGCTGCCCGGTAGCGTACTTGCGCGGACGCCCCGCTGGAAGTTCGCCAGAGGATGGTGGTACTATCGGCAAAAGCAAGCTGGAGGTAGGGCTGGCGGACAAGGTTCATCGGTTCCCCTGCCCTGCTACGGCTACAGGCCCACAGCAACGAACTGCTTAAAACGACTACAAGCACGTACTTCAAGTAGAGCATATTGTAAATGGTCAGTGGTTTTGACAACATAAAGAGGCGCGGCCGCAGGTGCTGTGTAAAGATTTAAGAAGCAGTGACTTAGACCTTAATCCTTCGCCTGCACCTGCGGCCGCGCCAAAACAAACTCTTAGTAACCTGCGTTTTGCTCCAGGTAGCCCGGGGTATTCGAAGCCCCGTCAATGGCCGACTGCGGAATGGGAAACAGGCGATTGGTAGGGTTGGCATCCGTCTTTTCCGTCCAGCTGTCTTCGTACTTACCGAAGCGAATCTGGTTCGTTCTCCTGAGGCCTTCCCAGTAAAACTCGAAGCCGAGTTCGCGGTAAAGTACTTCCAGATCGATGGTAGAGAGTGCTGTGGGGACAGGCTCGCGGGCGGTCCTGGAGGTTTTGACGGTGTTCAAATCGGAAAGCGCCGCAGCGTTATTCCCCTTTCTGAGCTCGGCTTCAGCCCGCATCAGGTACATTTCCGCAAAGCGCATCAGGACGATGTCGACACTGCTGAAGTTATTGGCGTTGGGTGAGGTCCGGCTGAATTGGTACTTAGAAACGCGGTACCCCTTCGAGTGTAGGCGCCCTCCGTTAGAGAAGTCGATTTGTAGTTCGTGGTTGACGTAGCCTACGTCACGGTCGGGGCCGTTGCCCTTGATTTGACGGACGGGATAGATGCGATAGATGTTTTCGTTGCCGTCGCAGCGGAAGAAAGCTCCGTTTTCGTCTTTGCGCGGTCCCCAAATGATGCCGCGGATGATGCCACGGTCAAACTCGTATTCTTCCGGCGTTGTGCAGTAAAAGTGGTCTGCGTCGTTAGCTGGCGACAGTCCGGTGAGGTCCCTTAGTTCTTCCGGAATTTGCTGATTCCGCTGGTAAAAACGGGGGTCGGCTTCGGCAGGGTCAACGCCGCCGTAGGCATCGACCCAGGTCTGGTAAAAATCGGGAGTGATGGCTGGGCCGTCGGTTCCGTCCGAGCTGGTAAATTCTGGTCTCCCCCAATTTGATCCGGCCAGGGACCAGTAGGTCCACCGGCTGTGTTCCCTGCTCAAAACACCGCGTTGGTCGAGGGCAAAGATGAGCTCCCGGTTATTGCGGTTTTCGTCGTTAAACAGTTCAAAGTACTCAGGGGACAAGTCGTACAGGCCAGTGTTAATCACGTTGGTAGTGTATTCGATCACTTTATCCATATCCGCATCGGTAAAGTTGGGCGTTCCGTAAGGGTCGCGGTACACTGTGGCATTAAGGTGAAGTCTGGCCAGGAAGCCCCAAACGGCCGTCTGCGTCATTCTTCCAGAACCAAGGTCGGTGTTGATGACATCGACGACGGACTGAAACTCGCCTTCAATGTAGTCCACGGCGTCTTGCCCGCGCAGAATTTCAGACGTTTCGGTGGATCGCTCCTTCTTGAAGATGAGCCCCCAGCTATCGAGCATCAACATGTTGAGGTAGCCACGCAAGGCTTTCATTTCATAAAGAGCGCTCTCCGCATTTCGGTCCCCCATATCGGCCAGCGGGGTCAGGGTTTCAATGGCGGTAAGGGTGCGGGAGATGTTTCGGGTCAGTTCATTCCATGAACTACTAACCAGGTCATTGGTCGGTGTGATGCTATGCGTATGGGTGGCGAGGTACTTACCCCCGTCGAACCAATCGGTCCCACCGCGGTGAGGCAGGATGGCTTCGTCCGCGGCAATGAGTTGTAACCCGTAGTAGTTGGTGTGCCTCCAGACCCAAGAAACCTGACCGTAGGCCGGTGCGATGGCACCACTGACAGTTTCCGAGAGACCGCTACCAGTGAAGGATTCATCTAAAACTACTTCCTGGAGGTCGGTACAGCTGGCTAGAGTGCTTAAAAAGCTGACCAAGAGGGCGTACTTGATTATGTTTTTCATATTAATTGATCTTGGGGGTTTAGAATGTTACGTCCAGGCCAAAGAGGAAGGTTCTTCCCCTTGGGTAGCTGAAGTAATCGATTCCGAAGGTTTGGATGTCACCAATGGAGCTGCCGGTGTTGAGCTCGGGGTCGAAGCCGGAGTAGTTGGTGAACAGCAGCAGGTTTTGTCCGGTAATGGACAGGCGGATGTTCTTGACCGCATTACCGATGCCTAAGCGATTCAGGTCAAAGTTGTAGCCAAGGGTCGCGTTATTCAACCGCAGAAAATCCCCATCTTCGAGGTAACGGGTGGATACCCGGTTGGAATTGGAGACGTTTTCGTTGGGGAACTGTACCGCCAGATCACTGGTATTCAGGGAATTAGAAAGGTTTCCCCTGTTAAAGATAGACAGGGCGACGTGGTTAAATATTTTGTTACCGGCAACGCCGTTGAAGTTGAGGCCGAGATCAAAATTCTTGTAGGCGAAATTGAAGTTCATGGCGTAGATGGTAGTCGGCAGTGCCGTGCCCGCCGCAAAGCGGTCGTTGTCAAGAATCTCGCCGTCGTTGTTGATGTCGGCGAACTGGTTAAGACCATCTTCGCCGATCCCGATAAAATCCTGAACGTAGAAGGTACCGATCGGCTCGCCGTTAAGCACGCCGTTGATGGTGGCACCGGTCTGCCCCGCTCCCCGAACCGCTCCCGTCGTGAGGATACTGTAGGGGGAATTCCTCACCTCGTTGTTCGTAACGGAGATGTTGCCACCAATACCGTAGACAAAATCCTTCGTTTCATCGCTGCTAAAGTTCAGGGCCAGCTCTACGCCGGTATTCCGGATTTCCATGTTGGGGATGTTGGTCCAGAACTTATCGGTTGGCTGGATGGGGTCTACGGGAGCGACTTCCAACAGAATATTTTTCGACACTTTATTAAAGAAGTCGAAGTTACCGGTCAGCCGGTAGTTGAACAGGGCGAAGTCGAGGCCTACGTTGGCTTGCGTGGATACCTCCCACTGAATGTCTGGATTGGCCAGGCGGGTAAAGGTGGAACCGTAGGGGTAACCGCTCAGGTCGGTTGCGTTCGGGTCGAGGGGGTATGTATCGTTGTTGCTATTGCTTTCGGTGAAGCTGGCTTGGGTAATTTTGGAGGGGATTTCCTGGTTACCCGTCTGGCCCCAGCTGGCGCGCAGTTTCAGGTTGGTGAATACCTTATTGTTGGCGAAAAAGTCTTCGTTGGTGATGTTCCAGCCCAGGGCTACGGAGGGGAAGTAACCGTATTTATTATTGTCCCCGAATTTAGAAGACCCGTCGGCCCGCATGGTCGCCGTAATCATGTACTTTTCATTAAAACCGTAGTTGACCCGACCGAAAAAGGATTGCAGTTCATTGATGGTTGCGAAAGCGGACTGCGTAGTCGGCTCACTGGCCGCCCCCAACTGAAAGCGAGGCTCTACGCCGTTGTTCGGAAAACCGGAAGTGAAGAAGCCTTTTTGGCTTACCTCGGTTTCCTGATAAGATTGACCTACCAGGACCGACACATTATGAATACCCTTGGATACTTCGTAATTTAGTGTGTTCTCCACCTGGAGGTTCGTATTAGACGTGGTGAAGGAGTTTAAACTTCCCATCTCAAAATCGTTGATGCTCGGAAAGGGCTGAAACTGTACGTCCCGGTCGGTGGTAGAGTAATCAACCCCCAGGTTAACTTTATAGGTCAGGCCTTAAATGATTTCGATGGATGGAGCTACGTTGGCCAGAATACGGTTGTTGGTCGATAGGTCGTCGTAGATGTTTTCCCGGATGAGGGGATTGATATTATCTCCGATTAGGTTCGTCAGCTCCCCGTTCGTGATGCTTGGGATGGTAGGGTTCAGCTGGAGCATATCCCTTACTACGGAATTTGTATTTGCCCGACTATTTTCAAAGCGGCTGGCGGAGAAGTTGAGTTCTACTTTCAAGCGATCGTTCAGGGCCCTCTGCGTCAGGTTCAAGCGACCGGAATAGCGCTGTAGGTCATTTTTCCGTAGCAGGCCTTCCTGGTCTTCTGCAGAAAAGGAAGCGAAATAAGAAGAATTCCCGGCTCCGCCACTCATCGACAGGTTGACCCGTTGGGCGGTAGCCGTTCTGGTCAGTTCATCCTGCCAGTCGGTGTCGCCGCCACCATCGTTCAGTACGCCGTTGATGGCGTTGATCTGGCGACGAAACTCGCTGGCAGAGAAGACGTCGATCTTCCGGGCCAGCGTGGTAACGGCCGTGGAGGCAGAGACGTTGATTTGGGATTGCCCCGCCCTACCCTTCTTGGTCGTGATCACGATGACTCCGTTGGCGGCTCGCGCTCCATAGATTGCAGCGGCGGAAGCATCTTTGAGAACGTCGATACTTTCGATGTCTTGCGGGTTGATGAAGTTGAGTGGGTTGGTGGGCACGCCGTTGGTGGAGTTGTCCAGCGCGAAGCCATCGAGTACAAAAAGCGGGGTCGTGCCTGAGCGCAAACTGCCTACGCCCCGGATGATGATGTCCTGGGCGGCACCCGGCTCACCACTGGCGGAAGTTATGTTTACACCGGCCACCTTGCCCTGAAGTAGTTGGCCAGGGTTAGTAACCACCCCCCGGTTAAAGTTTTCGCTTTTAAGTGAAGCGATGGAGCCGGTTACGTCCGATCTTTTTTGCGCACCGTAACCGACTACTACTATTTCGTCAAGTTGTGCGGCATCTGATTCCATTACAACCTTAATGACCTCCTGGCTGACGACCCTAATAGCCTGGGGCTTCATCCCTATATAACTGATTTTCAATACATCGCCTACCTGAGCGGGGATGGTGAAGCGACCATCGATGTCCGTAACATCACCTTTCAGGGTCTTTCCTACAATTATGGTTACTCCCGTAAGTGGCTCGTTCTGGTCATCGGTTACGATACCGGATACCAACGTTTGTGCTTGTGCTAAATATGATCCTATAAGCAAGAAGCATATCAAAAAAAACTTGTTTTCCATATCTAGTGATTTATAGGTGCAAAGGTATTTTGAGGATATAAAGGAGACCGTCGTTTTATATGAAGCAAACCTTAATTCTTATCTTTTTGACTTCTATTTTCGTTACCCCAGCGTTAAGCCAGGATTAATCAATAGAATTATGAAATCGTCGTTATTAAGAATAACTACGTGGTCATGATCGCGTTACATTATATTCCTAACCATTACTAAATCCTTGTTCTTGAAGGGAGTAAAAATGACGACCCACCAACAAGTTACCGGCGGGTCGTCTACTTTATACTCACTAGTAGTGATGAAATAAGTCGATTAATCTCTGGTCAGCCACGTTTCGGTGGTGATCTCGTCGGCCCCTTGTGCACTAATGGCAGCCTGGTAGTTGGCGCTGTTGAGCACCTTCTCGTTGTCGGGGTACTGGATGCGGACGGGCAGTTAGCTAAAAGGGGCGTTCGGGCCGGGCGTCAGCGCGAGCAGGCCGGTGCGCCGGAAGTCGAACCAGGCTTCGAGGCCGACCATGAAGAGGCTGAGCCACTTTTGCTGTGCGATTTTGGCGATTTTTCCCTCCCGGTTACCCGTGTAAGCAACGCCTTCCTGGCCCAGGTAATCGGTGGTAGCCTCCGTTCCGTAGTAAGCCATGGTATTGCGGATACCGTCGAGGTAAAAGGCTTCGGCGTCGCCGGTGATGTACCCTTTTTCGGCGGCTTCGGCCAGCAGGAAGAGTAGTTCGGGCTGGTGCATGAAGACCAGATCGACGGCGTCGGCTTCCTCCCGGAAGCGCTGTCCGAGACAGCTCTGGTTCAGGGCGCCACCATTGAAGTTGGGGGCGGCATTTTCGGACAGACCGTTGGATACGCCCTGGAATTCATCGCTGGCCGGATTGTCTACCGGGCGGAAGAGGATCGGCAGGCGAGGGTCGTTGAGATCTTTCAGTACCGTTTCGATGGTTACGCTCATGCGCTTCTCATCGAAGCGGCCGGTGTGCAGTGGCCAGCGGTTGGCGCCTACCGGCAGGTAAGGCAGCAGGGCGCTGTCGCTGAGGTCATCCATGTGGTTTTCGTTTGTAACCAGGTCCTGGACATCGCTGGCCCTGATGCCCAGTTCGCCCCAGCGCTTTTCGAGGTGCACCATGGTGCGCAGGCGCAGGCCGTTGGTGAATTCGATCTGTTTTTCAATGTCGCCACTGAAGAGGATATCTCCGTTGACCAGCACGGTGGTGTTGAACAGGTCGACGGCGTCGGCGTATTCGTTCAGCAGATCGCGGTAGATATCGGCCTGAGCGGTGTAAGCGGGCTGGAAATCGCCGGTGATTTTGCCAGACAGGGCGTTGGTGTAGGGGATGTCTCCGTACATCTCGGTGAGGAACTGCAGGCAGTAGGCTTTGAGGACGATGCCCATAGCCTGATAGTTGGAGTTGCCGAGGCGCTCGTCGAGCGTGGTGATGTTTTGCGCATCGCGGGCGTTGCGGTACATCGCGTTCCAGGTACCGCTGTAAGTACCCAACTAGTAAAGTTCGGTGCCGGTAAAGTTGTTGGTGCTCACCAGCTGCATCAGTACGTTGCCGGTGCCCCAGGCGAGGTCGGCCGTGGTATGGTTACCGACTTCGTAGAGGATTTCTGACAGGATCAGCTCGGGGCTGGCCTGATCGATGATGGGTGCGTTGGGGTTTTCGTTGAATTCCTCGAGGTCGCCACACGCGTAGAACACGGTGGCCAGGGTAAGGAAGAAAAAGTATTTAGCGGAGATGCATAGCATCTTACTTTGCTTTTAAAATGATTGGTTTGCACCCGCGTTCGCGCCCTGCTCTTACTTTCCTCTTGGGGAGTGAGGAAATGAGGCGCGGTCGCGGGTGCAATGAACGTTGAAGGAGCTCTAGAAGTAGGGTGTTTAGTCTGAAGCATTTTCCACCCTACGGATTTTTGCTCGTCTGGGTACTGGATATACCCCGCTAAAAACCAGGTAAAAATCGGAGGTGCAAACGTCATCCGCCCTGCCGGGGGCGTTCTTTTGTCGCAACAAAAGAACCAAAAATGCCTGGCTGTGCCGGTGACTGATCGGCTAATGAAGCCCCAAAAGCCTAAAAGAAAAAAACTCACGCCGGAGTCTGCCGCCATGCTTCTAAACTTCTCGGTTACCAAAATCTGAAGCCAAAGCTCCACCTCTCGGCGCTCCAACAGTTTTTCTTTTTTAACGGCTTTTGTCCCTGCGTTAACCGGCCACCGCCAGGGCCGTCATCCGGAAGTCGAAACCGGAAGTTACATCCAACGTAACTATTCAGGGTGCTTAAAGGGGTATTTCGCAAAAAAGTCTTATTTTCTCGGGTGACTTTCGCTGAACTCAAAATACAAGTTACTAAAATTGAACCT
>JBLHRW010000139.1:0-10892 GCA_047626445.1 Neolewinella sp. | reverse complement strand
CGAAGCGAGCTGCCCCGTGCGGTAGCCTACCTACTACCAAGCGAAGCGTCTACCCACTACCGAGCGAAGCGAGCGCTCCTTTAACCGCTCCCTAACAAACCACCACCTTCTCCTACCTTATCTTTGCCATCCCGCAAGTATCCCTACCCTTTGAAAAAAAATATTTCCATCGCCCTTTTGGTGGCTAGTTTACTCCTCATGGCTTTCGCCGTGAGCAGGTACCAGCGTGACCATATGGGAACTTTGCTCTACGAGGCTTACTTCGACGCTACTCCCGCAAACGGGTACGCAACACAGCGAAGCCTCGCAGCCCGCAATGAAGACACCGATGCTTCTATTTTGCGCCAGGGCAAATTATACCACCAGCAAAAAGACTATGACCTGGCGCTGATGTCTTTGCGGGCCTACTTGGAAAGCAACCCAGAACCAGATAACGACCAGGTTTTCCTGCTAGCGGCTACAGCTGCCATGGCTTCGGGCAATTATGTCGAAGCGGAAGAATACTTACAGCAAATTTCCAAGAACGATGCCAAATTCGGAGCAGCAGCCTCATGGCACATGGCATTACTCTGCCTGAGAAAAGAAGATCTACGAGCCGCGGTATGGGAGCTACGCCTACTTGAGCAGGCAGGCTTGGATCGGCTCTACCCGGTCAAGGATATTTTAGCGAAACTTCAGTAGTTCATCTTTTGTGGATCAATCAGCTCCCGTCGGACGGCTACGCGTCAAGGCCGGAGGCATTGCGACGTGGGCCGTCGGGCGAATTATTCCTCCTTCAACCCCGCCACAAACGTCAGCATGTCGTCCAATCCGTTCACGACCCGAACCCGGGCCTCACCAGAGAAATCGTGCATCGTAACCTGGTAGCCAGACAGCAGCAGGGTCAGCTCAGGACATCCCTTCAGCACATTGGCTACGTGGCGATCTACCGGCTCATGGACGAAAGCGCTGGAGAAAATAGTAAAGAGGTAATCGACATGGGTGCAGCTTACGACATCTATGAGGTCAGAAGCACTGACATCCCCCCCAAGGTAAAGTGAAAGAAACCCACGCTTTCGTAGGAGGTACTCGACAAACAGCAGACTGAGCTCCTGGCGTTCTCCATCTGGCAGGTAGAGGCCGAATACTGGAGATCCCTGCTGTTGGGGTGCCGGTAGGGCATCCGTAGCGGCAATGAGCTTCCGGCGAAGGAGGTTACCAATAAAAGCTTCTTGAACCGGCGTAACTGAGCCAGTAAAGTAGAGTACACCTAGTTTGTCGAGGAAGGGATAAATGACCTCCAACATAGTTTCTTCAAAGCCGCGTTGCCGGATATTGGTGTCGATGATGTGGCTGAACTTGAATTCATCCATTTCCACCGCGGAGAGCGTCAGGGCATCTAATTGGGTATCGGGACTGACGTTGATGGAGCTGATCTCTACCACCTTTTGGGAACGTTCTTCCGTCCGCATTTTGGCAATCTGCGAAATCCGCATACCATTTCTATTCAGCAGAGCGACATTCAGTAATTCCCGCAGGTCTTCATCAAGATAGTACCGGATATTAGTTGCCGTGCGCTTGGGCGTCACGATGTCGTACCGTTGCTCCCACGCACGCAGCGTTGCGGCTTTGATGCCGGTCAGTTTTTCCAGGTCACTGATTGAATAAACTGCCAAGAATAAATTTTGAGGTTGGAGTTGCCGTATCTTAGGCTGAAAAAGTAAGCGTTTATGACAGCCAGGGGACTAACACGAACCTAAGTGAATAGTTCAGGCCATTTGATACTATCCGTTTGTAGTCTTTTGGCTATTTTCCGCAACTTTCATTGTTTTTGGGCGCGAACGCAGGTGCAATATTAGCATGTTAAAGTGCAACGCTTTTTTTTACCGCCCACCGGGCGGCTAGAGCCTCCAGATTGAAATAAATTATAGCTTGGCTAAGCTCGCTTCACCACCACGATGGCAAGCCAAGCTGCGGCTTATTTCGGTCCCGAGGCCCTGGGGTAAAACATTGCTGCTTAACCTCCGTACCTTGCACCTGCGTCCGCGCCTTCAAAACCCGGCTAATACCCAAACTTATGCTCCTACGTTACCGCCTTATTCTTCTCCTGCTTGCCTTCGGCCTGCCAGTTCTCACCGCCCAAACCTGTGATTACCAATTGGTGCTCGAAGACCGTGGTGATAATGGTTGGAACGGTGGTATCCTCACCCTCCGCATTAACGGCATCGCGGCATCTCCCTTTACCCTGACGCCAAACAATAGTAATGGCAGCGAACGGAGTTACTATTTCTCCGTTAATGATGGCGACGCTATTCAAATCGGATTTGAGCAAGGTGCCTTCCCCGATGAATCCGTCTTTACGTTGCTCAACAACGCCGACAGCCTGCTCTACACCAACGCTGCCGCCCCCGTTGTGGGAGACAACGTTTTTGCCACCGTCGCCAGTTGCGTGGCTTGCGCCCCGCCAGCAGCCAACAGCATTGAGTTTTTTCGTGTGCGCTATAATTCTGCTGATCTGAAATTCCGCGGGCTTCCCGCAGCCGAAGATCCACTGTACCGCATCCAATACCGCGGCGGTGATTACGACCCCACAGTAGACGATGACGGTTTCATCGTCACCGGAACGGAAACCGAATATCGAATCGAAGACCTCGAGCCAGACAGCCTGTACACCTTCTGGATTGACGCCGTTTGCCGGCCCCCCGACGATACGTCTAAAGTACGCGGCCCTTACGTCGTCCAGACACAAAAGCGCATCGATGTGGGTATTACCCAACTGTTGGCTCCCGCTACCGGTTGTAACCTGACCAATGAAAGCGTGACCATCGGCATCACCAACTTCGGTGGAGAAGCACAGTCTTTTTTCAACGTTGATTTTGCCATCGACGGTTTCGCCGCAGGTGTTACCCCCCCTGCAGACGGTATTTTCACCGGCGTAGTGGGCGTAGACAGTACGGAGTTTTTTACTTTCGATATTCAGGCCTTCCTCGACATTCCCGGCACCTACGAATTTACCATCTGGACAAGCCTGGAAGGTGATGAGGACACCAGCAATGATACGCTGACCATTTCTGTGACGAATATTCCGCAGATCACGGAATTCCCCTACAATGAAAACTTCGAAGACGACAACGGCTTTTGGTACGTCGACCGGCAAGGCCGGGGCGTCGCCAGCTGGGCATGGGGCGAGCCCAACAACGAGCTGATCAACCGTGCCCCAGAGGGGCGCAACGCCTGGGTCACTAACCTTACCGGTGACTACAACAACCTCGAAGAAAGCTACCTCGTTTCTCCTTGTTTCGACCTTTCAGACATGGAGAACGACCCGCTGTTCACCTGCCAGCTGTTCCTGGATACTGAAGAAGGCTTCGATGGTGCCGCCCTGGAAATCACTTCCGACGGAGGCGAAACCTGGCGGACGGTAGAGACCAGCCCCGCTGGTATCAACTGGTACGACGACCTGATGAACCAACGTTGGACCGGCAACCGTGCGGGTGTTTCCACCGTAGCGCAGTTCCTCGAAGGCGTGGCCGGCGACACCATCCAACTGCGTTTCGCCTTCCGCAGCAGTGCCTTTGAAACCTTAGAGGGCATCCTTGTCGACGCCGTTTCACTGACCGAACGGGCAGACCGCAACCTGGCTGCCGCCCAGGCTTTCACCATCAACCCATCCGTATGTAGCTCCCCAACGGATTCCATCCGGGTCCGGTTTACCAACCTCGGCCTCGCGTTTGCCCGCGACTTTGACCTCAACTACCGGGTCAATGGCGGCACCGTGATCACCGAAGCCTACCCCGACAGCCTGCGGCCAGGACAGAGTGCTAGTTTCATCTTCGCAACGCCGTTTGACGGTACGCTGGCAGCAGAAAGCCGCATCGAGGTGTGGACATCACTTACTAACGACGTGGACAATTCTAACGATACCACCGTTTTCTTCCTGCGCACCCGTGAAGACATCCCTTTCTTTGAAGGGTTTGCCCGCCCAATAGCCCCCGCCGGATGGATGCTGGACGAAGACCTGATGGTTACCGACCTCGGTGGCTTGGATGATTTCTCCATCTACGACAACCTCAACGAAACAGATACTACCCTGTTGTTCCGGACGACCAACTACGGTAATATCGCCACCGGTGACAGCCTGCGCTTCTCCGTTGTCTTCCGCGAATTCGACACCGATACGCCCTACACCGACTCCACCCGGATGACCGTACGAGCCTATGTAGATTGTGCCGAGACCAGCGAAACGATCGCCGAACTTACCCTGGGTGGCGACAGTATTGTCGCCATTGACCTGGAAGCCTATGCGGGCAGTGCCCTGCAGTTTGAAGTCTTCATGCAACGGGATTCTGGAAATTTCGACGTCACCTTCGACGACTTCAACATCAAACGTTGTGCCGACAACCTGGGCCTGATGGTCGACGTCATCGACGTTACCAGCGGCAGCGTAAATGATGGTGCCGCCACCATCATCCCCAGCGGAGGGGTAGCCCCATTTCTCTACAACTGGCCCGGTGGACAGGCTACCAATGCCGTGGACACCCTAATAGCAGGAACCTACAACGTACTCGTTACTGATGCGGTAGGATGTACGGATGAAGTTACCTTCCGGGTATCGTTCCCCGTAGCGACCAATGACCCCGCCGACCTGCTTACTGACCTGCGGGTATTCCCCAACCCTACCTCCGGCCTACTGGACGTGAGGTTGGAATTACCGGAGGCCAGCGCGCTCCGCGCTACCGTCTATGACCTGACCGGACGACAACTGCAGGCCTATGATTTCGGCCGCCAGCTCCGACTAAACGAACAACTCGACTTCAGCGCCTTCCCGGCGGGCATCTACCTCTTGCGTTTGCATACGGTTGATGCTGCTCGGACAGTACGCATTATTAAGAGGTAGACGGCCTCCGGCCTCGGTAGATTGATAGACGCGCTACGCGCTTGGTAGATTAATAGAGCTCCCGCAAGGAAATGCTCGCTTCGTTCGTGTGTTTTTTTTGTTTTCCAGTCGCCAAATCGACATTTCCTGGAAACGAGCGTAGCGAGCACAGCCGTTCGGCGGCCTACCTTCTATCAATCTACCAAGCGAAGCGTCTACCAAGGAGCAAGCGCAGCAAGCATCGAACAAGGCCTACCTACTACCCACTACTCACTATTTCCCGGCTCCGCCGGGAACATAACCCCCCCTTCAAACCTTAATGAAACTATGAAGATCGGTGTTGTATGTTATCCCACCTACGGAGGTAGTGGCGTTTTGGCCACGGAACTCGGTTTGGGTTTGGCCCGCAAAGGGCATGAAATCCATTTTATTACCTACCGCAGGCCCGCGCGGCTGGGTGGGTTCCAGGCCAATGTATTTTACCATGAGGTAGACAGTGGTTCAGACTACCCGCTGTTCGAATTCGCGCCCTACGAAACGGCCCTTGCTTCGAAATTAGTTGATGTTATAGAACATCATAGCATCGACTTACTGCACGTTCATTATGCCGTGCCTCACGCATCGGTGGCTTATATGGCCCGTAAGATTTTGATAAGCCGGGGTAGATACGTCCCCTTTGTAACAACGCTCCACGGTACGGATATAACCCTGGTCGGTACGCATCCGGCTTACGCACCTACCATCACCTTTGCGATCAATAAATCAGACGGTGTCACGGCCGTTTCCAAATCCTTGCGCAAAGACACTTTGGAAAATTTTGAGATTTGCAATCCAATCGAGGTGATTTATAATTTCATCGATTTCAAACGTTTCAATCGAGGGAATAAGAACCACTTTAAGCAGGCCATCGCGCCCAACGGAGAGCGTATTCTGATTCACGTCTCCAACTTCCGACCAGTAAAACGCGTCGACGACGTGATCTATATTTTCAAGATTGTCAACGACGAGATCCCCAGTAAGCTCTTACTTATTGGAGACGGACCCGAGCGCAGCCGTTGTGAAGAACTAAGCCGAAAGCTTGGCCTGAGTGCCGACATACGCTTCCTCGGCAAACAGGATGCCGTGGAAGAACTCCTGGCCGTATCGGACCTCTTCCTGCTGCCTTCCGCTAGCGAGAGTTTTGGCCTGGCGGCGCTGGAAGCCATGGCTTGCCAGGTACCGGTCATCAGCAGCGATGTCGGTGGTATTCCTGAAGTTAACATTGACGGAGAAACCGGGTTTCTGTCCGGTGTTGGCATGGTCGATAAGATGGCAGAAGATGCCTTGACCATCCTCAGGGACGATACTATTCTTGCCCGTTTTCGTGCTGCAGCACTAACGCAGGCGGCACGGTTCGACATTGAGGAAATCGTGCCTAAGTATGAAGCATACTACCAGGAGGTGATCGACAGGACGCGGGTTTTGCCGAAGGAGCCGGTGCTTGATTGTTGAGGTTCCTGAAACTATTCGACTTCACCATGGCCGTGGCCTCCGGAAAATACAACCTAGTGGTTTAACGTACGTGCGGTGCCACGCTAGTAGTGCGTACTGCTTTTCGGGGGAATAATCAGGCGGGGTCGCAGGAGCAAAGAGCGTTGTAAAGAGCAGGGGGACCATTCCGGCTGACCGCCTTACGTCTTTGTCCCTCCCCTTCCACCTGTACTTCGACCCTACTCAGCATAAACGCCAACTACATTAGCCCCCCCTCTTATCTAATCACCTTAGCACTTGCCTAAAAAAACAGACCGCCCCGAAACCAATGGTAGGTTTCGGGGCGGTGCTGTGCATAGCTACTATGCAGCGATATTAGTTTCCTAAAAGGCGCTTAATTAACGTCCCACCAAACCGGAGTAGTAATGACGTCACCACCGCTCAGGCGGGAAACAGCAGCGTCATAGTTGGTCCTATTGGTGAGGTCCTCGCTGATGGGGTAACGCATCCGCTTCGGGTGCGTACCTCCTGTCTCACCGGCGGTGAGGCCGGGGGTAAGGGCAGGGATGCCCGTACGACGGAAGTTTGAGTACGCCTCAAAACCATCGAACAGCAGCGCCAGCCACTTCTGTGTATTGATCAATTCCATGGCGTTAGCCGCATCCCAGGCAACAGTACCTTCCAGCAATAACGCATCTATCTGACCGTCAGTAATCAGGGTCGAACGAGGGTATTCAGCCAAATGCTTACAAGCAGCTCGGACGCCAGCTTCGTAGGCATCCTGTGCACTACCCGAAGCCCACCCCCTCGTGATCGCTTCAGCCAGATTGAACTGAGCTTCCGCTACGGAGTAGAAGATGATGGGTGAATCGTAAGCAGCCATCACATCATGGTTCGGCATGGCAAAATCGTAAATGGTAGCAATGTCTGCACCATTTGCTTTACCCAAGTACTCAGCGGGGGTAACTGCGCTATTCTCCGAGCCGTCGCTGTTGTACTGCAACGCCATTACCGACAACCGGGGGTCGTTGGCAGCCTGCAGGCGCGTGAGGTACTCGTCGCTGAAGGCAAAGCCGCCACCGCCGACACCAAAGTCGTTGAATACTGAACCAATTCCGCTACTCACCGGTCCGCCATTCTGGCTGGCATCAAAGTGCATAACGGCAATTTCCGTAAGAATACCACCAGAAATGGCCTCGCTCACAACCTCCTGGGCTAGGGCAGGATTCACTTCCGACATCCGCATGCCAATACGCAACAGCATGGAGTTGCCGAAGCGTTTCCAGCTATCAATATCACCAGCGTAAAGCGGGTCGAAGTTCCCTACGTCCTCTCCGTTACCGGGAGCTAGCTGCCCGATCGCTTGGCGAAGTTCGGCGACGAAGAAGCCGTAAATGGCCTCCTGCGTATCATAAGAAGGCTGCGGAAAGTTACCACCCTGAAAGGCTTCAGAGTACGGGATGTCTCCGTACATATCCGTCACGCGCTGCATGACCAGTACCTTAAAGATCTTGGCCATGGCCTCCACATTGGTGCCCTCTCCTCGATCAATGATGTTCTGAAAATTACGCATATAGGTGCCGTAGGCCT
Source organism: Neolewinella sp. (assembly GCA_047626445.1). Taxonomy (GTDB): domain Bacteria; phylum Bacteroidota; class Bacteroidia; order Chitinophagales; family Saprospiraceae; genus Neolewinella. Next base: position 2,977 of record JBLHRW010000139.1, on the reverse strand, counting down.
CATTCCAATAAGCGGCAAGCCAGTCTTCGTTGGTGGTATTGTAGTTGTCTGGCGACCAACTGCCCGAAAGCTGTTGCGCCCACTGTGAGGTGTAGATCAGATTGCCCCGCCAAGATTCGTAGCGGCTGGAGCCAGTCCGGTTGATGGCGTAATTGAGCAGGAATTTCGAATCTAGCGAAGTTGCGGCCTGGGGATCGGAATTGAGTTCCCCAAAGTCTTTATCACACGAACTCAGTGGCAACAGCAGGCAAAACAGCAGGACTGCCGGGCCACGCATTAGTTTAATTAATTTATTCATTATTATAAGTTTACGTTCGTTTTCCTTAGCAGATTTGGGCGCGGGACGCAGGTGCAATGGAAGGATCTTGGCCCACCAACACCCTCCGTCCGTCAAATCGCAGGCGGAAGAAACGAGGCTATTTAGAGTTTTACGTTAAGGTTGATGCCGAAAGAGCGGGTGCTAGGAATTGAGCTGTACTCAAAACCACCACCGCCGATGTTGTACACCGCCTCGGGGTCGAGTCCCAGGTCGCTAAGACCGTTCTGTAGGAAGAACAGGTTCCGCCCGGTCAGGGAGATGCTCAGGTCGCGTAGTTCGGTACCGCCTAACCTTACGGTAGGGAAGGTGTAGCCCAACGTGGCCTGACGCAGCTTAATGTAAGAGGCATCGAAGATACTTTCGCTAGCAGCATTACTGATACGGCCGTAGTAATCGTCGAGTTGAGCTGGCGTGCTATTGGCACTACCGGTGCCTGTTACACCAGCACCGATGATTTCGAAGTCGGGGTTATCCCGGCCTACGAGCGTCATCGGATGACTGCCGTTACCGATGGCAAACTGGTTAGTGATCGAGAAGATCTCTCCACCTTGCTTCGTATCGAAGAGTAGGCCAAGGTTCCAGTTCTTGTAACGAAAGTTGTTGTTCAGGCCACCGTACCAGTCGGGCTGGTAATTGCCAAGGATCTCCCGCTCAGGAGAGATCATGGGCAGGCCGGATTCGTCGTGAACGATCTGACCGGATGCATCGCGCATCAGTACCGTACCGTAGATGCTGTTGACCTGGCCGCCTACTTCGGAAAGGAGGTTGGCGTTGAATCGGGCGGATTCGCCGCTCAGGTTGTCGATACCTTCAGCAAGAGCGACTACGGTGTTCGTGTTGCTCGAAAAGTTGAAGGTGACATCCCAGCGTAAGTCCTGTTTCTTGATCGGGGTCAGGTTAAGCGCCATCTCAACACCGGAGTTCTTCACGTCGCCGGCGTTAAGGAAGTAGCTGCTATAGCTGGTCGGCCGGGGAAGGCTGGCCCGGAAGAGCTGATCAACGGTGTTCTGCTCGTAGTAAGTCAGGTCAAGACCAACACGGTTACGGAAAAACCGCAGATCTACGCCAACTTCAAAGGACTTCGTGATCGTCGGCTTAAGGTTGCTACCTGGGAAGGTACCACTCGTAACGCGCCCTAAGGAGGCGTTGTTGAACTGTAAGCTCTCGATACTAAAGGTAGGCAGCAGCAGGTAAGGGTTAGGGGCGCCGTTGCCCGCCACACCGTAACTCGCACGCAGCTTGCCGAAAGTGAAGGTTTCGGTCTCCATCTTAAACGCTTCAGAGAACAGGAGACTGGCCGAGGCTCCACCGTAGAGGGCGGAGTTGTTAGAAATATCCGGATCGCTCGGGTTGGTCAGGGTAGAGTACCAGTCGTTCCGCACGGACAGATCAAGGAAGAACATGCCTTTATAGTCGATCAGCGCGGTACCGAATACACCGTTGGTTTGCTGCTCGCTGATGCGGTAAGAGCTCGGGTTACGGTTCGCCATGTTGTTGACGTTGAACAGGTCATCAACGATGAAGACGCTGCCACCTGCACTATAAGTGTATTGACTGCGAGGGTTCTGTACCCCACCAAGATTAATGTTCAGTCCAACATCCTCGTTCAGTCGTGGGCTGAGGTTCAGGATGACATCGCGGGTATTATCATTCGTCTCGTAGTTGCTCTGGCCGAGAGAACCAAAAACCTGGTGCTCGGTACCTGGGGCCGTCGCGTTGAAATAGTCGAAATTCGTGTAATCGATCGCATAGCGGGCCTGGAGACTGATCCAGTCGTTAAACTCGTAACGCGCCAGGGCGTAAGCGATAATTCGCTTTTTATCGTCCCTCTGCTGGTTCTCAAGCGGGCCCCAGTACGGGTTGAGGGTGAAGGGGTTACTGGCACTCCAGGCGATGGCACGACCGTCTTCGAAACGACGGTTCTGAAGCATATCGACGGAGATGTTATTGGGGAGTTGGCTAAAGGCCTTCCCTGGGTTACTCGGACTGTCGGAAAGGTTAACGCGATTGGTTGATTCTTCCTGGATGAAGTTGGCCTTCATTTCTAAGGTCAACTTGTCGCTGAGCTTCAAGGAAGTCAGGAGGTTGACCGTGTAACGGTCGTAGCCAGAATTAGGGACGATGCCCTGATTGGTCAAATTAGATAGCGAGAGGCGTGCGTTGATTTTTTCGGTGCCGCCGCTCATTGCTATGGTATTGATCCAGGTATGACCGGTCTCGTAGTAATTGAGCAAGTCATCGGAGGCCTTTGCTGAATAAGGACGGGTGACACCATCAAAATAAGTCATCGGGCTACCGTCGAGGCGAGCACCCCAGTTGGAAGAGTTCTGCGCGGCTTCTTCCTGAGTACTAGGCTTCATGCCGTTCATTCCCTGGCCGTATTCGGATTGGTAGAATTCTGGGAAGATCGCAGCGTTATCGACGGTAAAGTTGGTGGTGTACTCTAATGAGATACCGTCGCCAGCCGATCCTTTCTTAGTCGTGATGAGAATAACGCCCTGGGCGCCACGTTCACCGTATAATGCACCTGCGGCCGCGCCCTTAAGCACGCTGACACTTGCGATGTCGTCGGGGTTGATACTCGAAAGGCCGTCGCCACTATCAACGCCACCCCACATACCTGCGGAGTTGACGTTAGAGTTATTGATCGGAACACCA
>JBLHRW010000138.1:0-10947 GCA_047626445.1 Neolewinella sp. | reverse complement strand
TCCGAGGCCGCCGCAACCGATAATCAGAACATGGGCGTCCGTCAGCTTTTGTTGGCCAGATGGTCCGATTTCGGGGAGGATGGTTTGGCGTAGGTATCGGTTCATTTTCAAGTAGTCAAGTAGTCAAGTAGTCAGATAGTCACAGGGCGAAGATCATTATTTTTTGCTGGAAATACCTGGCGAAGGGTCATCCCTCTCCGGGGGAGAGGCGACTAAGCAGCGTGCCGTAGTCTTGTCGCTACTCCCGCTCATAATCAGCTTTCCCCCCCGTCTTACTAACCAGCTGCAAGCCCTCAATCCGAATATCATGACTCATCGCCTTACACATGTCATAAATCGTGAGCGCAGCGATGGAAGCACCGTGCAGGGCCTCCATCTCTACGCCGGTCCGGCCAACGGTTTTGACCTTGCATTCAATCTTCATTGAGCGGGCATCGGTTGCCACTACATTGAACTTAACTGACGAAATATCCAGTGCGTGGCACAAGGGAATGACCGACCATGTTTGTTTCACCGCCATCGTGCCGGCAATGACCGAAGTTTGGATCACCGAGCCCTTCTTGGTGCTGAAACCGTTGCCTTCCAGTTCCGTCATGATGGCTTCACCGAGCACTACAGTAGCCTCAGCCACTGCAATTCGGGTGGTTATGGCCTTATCGCCTACGTCGACCATTTCAGGGAGGCCGGCGGCGTTGAGGTGGGAGAGGGACATAGTAAATTTTTAGTTATTCAGCAATAAGCCTCCCAGGGGTATCGGGAGAATCAAAAGATGGTTGGTGGTAGAATTATCTGATTAGGAGGTGACCTTTTTTGGGGAGAGCAGGCCTACTACTCCGCGCGGTCGGCCTCCAGTTGTGCCAATAAGTCTCCGACCCGCGTGTAGAGGGAGTCCACCCAGGCAGGTTCTTGTCTTACGATCCAGGTCAGACTATCGAAGGTGGCCTGATTTATTCCGTGGTCTTCGAGGACACGATAATAATATACGTGCTTGATGGAGTCACGGACAAGCACCGGGACCTCAGTTGCCAGGGCTTCAGCTAACTGAAGATCTGCCACTAGGGGCGCGAGTTTGTCCAGATCGACTGGCGGTGGCCCTGCGTCCGGGCTGGCGCATCCAGTCATCAGGAAGAGTAGAGGAAGGGCAAAGAAACGCATCATACTTGCTGTTTGGGGTAAAAGTAAGCTGCTCTGCGGGCCTTACCTAAGGTGAAATCCGCCCAGTGATTGATGTCTGCCTCTACCATAACGATGCCACAGGTAGGCACATTGCCGATAAAGGCATGATGCATAGGCCGGTTGGCCAGGTCCGTATAACCTGGGTTGTGCCCGAAAAAGAGGACAGTGGAACAGTTGTCAGAAACCTCCTGCACCCGCTTTTCAATACCTTCCGGCCAGGCATGATACAAGCTTTGGTCATATTGGCAATTGGCGGCGGGTATATTCAGGGCACGCCGAAAGGCTTCTGAGGTCTCCTTAGCCCGCTTTGCGGTAGAGGATACAAGTCCGTCGGCGGTTACTCCAAGGTCCGCCAATCGGTTTGCCATCTTTGGAGCATCTCGTTTGCCACGGGCATTAAGCGGTCGGTCGTGGTCATCCAGTGTGATGTCATCCCAGCTGGATTTTGCGTGCCTGACGAAATAAATGGTCTTCATAGGAGAGATTTACATTGGCTTAACCGTGAGTTAATCAGTACTCGGCTGAAAAGGCCTAATTTTACACCCGAATCATTAAGAGCTTTGCATATGAACCCGGCCAAGATACTACTGGTTGACGACGAACCCGATATCCTCGAAATTCTCGAGTATAACCTGCGTAAGGAAGGCTATGAAGTCGCAACCGCCGGGAACGGCGAAGCCGGCCTCAAAAAAGCCACCGAGTTCGAACCCGACCTGATCATCCTCGATATCATGATGCCCATTATGGATGGGGTAGAAGTTTGTCGTCAATTGCGCTCGCGCAAGGAATTCGATAAAACCATCATCACCTTCCTTACCGCTCGTGAGGAAGACTATAGCCAGATCGCGGCACTCGATACCGGGGGCGACGATTATATCACCAAGCCCATTAGGCCGCGGGTTTTCCTCAGCCGCGTCAAAGCCTTGCTCCGGCGTGGTATCCGTGAAGAGGAAGTCGCGCCTAAGGTGATTAAGCTCGGGGATATTGAAATCGACCTGGAGCAGGTAATTGTGCGCCGCGGAGAAGAACGCATCGAGCTGGCTAAAAAAGAATTCGATTTACTGACCCTTCTGGCCTCAAAGCCTGGAAAAGTATTCAGCCGGGATGAAATATTCAACCGCGTCTGGGGAGCCGATGTTATTGTCGGGAACAGAACCATCGATGTCCACATCCGTAAACTACGGGAAAAATTGGGTGATCATTACATCAAGACCATCAAGGGCATTGGTTATAAATACGTATTTTAGTGCTCAAGAACAGTACCCCCAGAGAAATTGCCCTACTAGCTTCTATCAGCATTGGTGGGGCCATGCTAGGCCTTAGCCTTCTAATTAAGGTCATTCTTTTCTCGGCCATCTCCTGGTGGGGGATTGCTGTCGTTGCGTTAGGCGCTGCGGGCTTCTCCTATTTGGTGGTGCTCACCTACCTGGATCGCTATATTTACCGGAAGATTAAGTTGATCTACAAAACGATTCACAACCAGAAGGTCAGTACCGACTTGAAAAGGGAAGGGGTCGACCTAGACCAGCCCATCATCGATGATGTAGAGGAGGAAGTGGAGGAATGGGCCGAAAAGCAGCAGAATCAAATTCAACAGTATGAGCGGTTTGCAGAGTACCGGCGTCGTTATGTCGGTGACATCAGCCACGAACTGAAGACCCCCATCTTCAATATTCAGGGCTACTTGCATACCTTATTGGAAGGTGGGTACTACGACGAAAAAATAGCCATGACCTTCCTACAGAAGGCTGCTAAGAACGTAGAACGGCTGCAAACAATCGTAGAAGACCTCGGGGCCATCAGCCGCCTGGAAAGCGGTGAGCTTATCCTGGATATGGACATATTTGACATCAAGACCCTAGCCATGGAAGTGCTCGATGAGGTGGACTTGAAGAGCAAGGAAATGAAGATTGAACTCGGATTTAAACCCGGTGCAGATACCGGGTTTATGGTAGAAGCAGACCGGGAGAGTATCCGCCAGGTACTGGTCAATCTAGTGACCAACTCCCTGAAATATGGTCACCTTAACGGCTCTACCAAAATCGGCTTCTACGATATGGATGCCTATATCCTCTGTGAAGTAGCTGATAACGGAATCGGAATTCCCGAAAAACACTTGTCGCATGTCTTTGATCGATTTTACCGGGTAGACAAGAGCCGAAGTCGGCAGAAAGGCGGTTCCGGACTGGGCCTCTCGATCGTCAAGCATATCCTAGAAGCGCATCAACAGACCATTAATGTCCGGTCTTCACCGGGTTTGGGGAGCACGTTTGGGATCACGTTGGCAAGGCCTAGTTAAACGCTGCGCTTTTCATTAAGGGACGCCGTATAAATAACTTACTGGTTTTTGACCTGACGCTTTTGTTCTCACTGCGCTTAAAAATCCTTTGCATAGCATCTATAAATTGCGAAGCAATTTGCTTGTATTTGTGAAGGGAAAGGTTATCTTTGTACTCCATTTCAAAAATAGATTTATCTAAATGCTGATCATCAACGTCCGTGAAGGAGAAAACATCGACCGCGCACTAAAGCGGTACAAGCGTAAAAGCATCAACACCCGCGTCATCCGTGAACTACGGAATCGTCGGGAATTCACCAAGCCAAGCGTTATGCGCCGCAAGGAGAAACTGAAGGCTGCTTACCGCCTGGATAAGTACGGCGAACGCTAGTACTTCAATCGATTAATAATATATAGTGAGCGTCAGGAGGCGTTTGCGACAGTCGGAAACGGCTATTCAGAAGCACATTCTGAATAGCCGTTTTCTCATTTTATTACCGCTGGTCATGAAAACTAATAACCTGGATAAGCTCTATGAGCTGTAGGAAAGCCTTCTCGGAAAGGAGCGATTAGCCGCTACTGTGGCAGCTAGGCGTCTTTGGCAGTGTACTTATACGTCAAAATCCAACCTTAACCTCCAGTAAAAACTTCCCCTTTTCTGCCCTAACCTGCAACGTCTCGATATCAAGCTTCGCCAACAGGGCCTTGGGATCAGGCGCGGCCGCAGGTGCAGAGGAAGAACCTATGGCAGCAGGGGCCGGTACAGCGGTTTTCAGACTATTGATAAAATCCATTATCCCCAGGTTGATCAGCTCTTCGCTCAGCGCAATGGTCCCTTCTATCCGGGTGCCTTTCAGGTCTTTGAAATTCGTGTCAAAAAGGTATTTTTGTACTGGGTGCATGGTTTTTTTGTTGGAGAGGATTGGATGGTTGGACTAACTAATTTTAAAGTGAAGAATCGATCTTTAGGGATGGGGATTAAATAAAACGTGATTCTTTGACCTGCCGCTTTTGTTCTCACCGTTCTTGAAAAATTCTTTGCATAGCCATAGCTACGGAAAGAATTTTTAAGTGCGGTGAGGGCAAAATAAGGCGGTCAAAAATCGTGGTTTATTTATTTCCCATCCCTTAGCCGGACCTTAATCCTCGGGCTTTTTAAATACCCGATAGCCCTTCCACACTCCAATGACGGTAACTCTGTGCCTCCTCTGAGCTCCCCTCTGTGAGAACTATTAGCTGCTTTAGTAGAGCCTTTGACACATCGGTCATAAAGTTGGTTCGTTTTCTTAAGAAAATAAGTTCAGCATTACGCGGTCAGGTGCAGCTCAATCACCAATCGGTTAGCTTCACTGCGGAGCTGTAGATGTTTAATCAGTGGTGCCAGCTCCTGGTAGCCCGCTGCCGTTAGCAAGGCGGGAACGTGTAGCCGAAGATGATCCGACGTCAACTCGATGCCTCGGGGCATTTTTTCCGCAATCTGTCGCTGCATCAACTTAATGATGGGCTTGTCCATAAAGCGAAAACCGTCAATAATGTCAAGGTGTAACCAGGGTTGCTGGGGGAAGACCACCGGCCCAGCGGGCCGGAAGGTGATGCGTCGCTTCACCTGGCCAATAACAGGTGCCTTCACCACGAGGTGAAGATCGACGGTATTGTCCGCTTCCGGATCCAGCAATAATTCTTCGACCGGCGTATTGGCCGGCCGAGCGGCCAGGATCTCGTTGAGCAGGGTCCGGCCCAGCGGTAGGTCGATCTTTACGTCGGTCCCCTCAAGGTGGGCCTGAGGGTTACTTAAAAGTGCTTGTAGTGGTGGTGGAAGATCGGTCAAAAGGCGTAAGTTATTTGTACGGCGTCCCTAGGAGCTTGTTCTATTTACTTCTTGACCATCTTTTTCTTACTCGTCATGATCTTCCGGCTGTCCTTGAGCCAATTCTGCACCGTTGGGCAGGGGTGGTACCTTTTGTCTACCATAACGAAGGTAGAACCAATGGTCTCCTCGATCCAATTGCTGAGGTACTGCTGTTGTTTGGCGTTCTTGGTCGCGTCCTGAATCTTAGCATAATCCTGTGTCAGGGAAGCCTTGTGGGGGCTACTGCGCGACTGCAACTGAACGATGCGGAGCATGTCTTCTCCCCGTGGCCCCTTATAATCCATCACCTCACTAACTTCATCCACTTCCATTTCGTCGATGGTGAAGTAAATATCCGGATCCAGGTCGCCGATTTCGAAGAACGTATTGCTCGAAGCAGGGTTGGTCATTCGGCCATCATTATTGTAACTCTGGGTTTTGTCAAGCCCAAAACGCTTTACCGCATAGCTGAAGTCGAGGGTGTCAATCCGTACCAAGTGTCCAATGCTATCAAGATGTATCCGGGACTTTTCAATGTCCTCCTCGGTAATCTCGGGGGTAAGCAGAATATGGGAAACCCGGATGGTGTTACCACGGCGCTCCTGTAGCTTGATGAGGTGGTACCCAAATTCAGAGCGTACAATCTTACTAATCTGCCCTGGCTCGAGGTTGTAAGCAGCGGCTTCGAACTCTGGTACGAACTTGCCACGCTTGGTCCATCCAAGGTCACCACCGCTCTGGCCAGAGCCATCTGCACTGTACTTTTTCGCCGCATCGGCAAAGGTGATGTTTCCAGCTTCGATGTCCTTATTGATCTCTTCTAGTTTAGCCACGGTGGTCTCCCTAGTTGCATCATTGGCGGCAGGCTGGGCGACAATTTCGCCTACTTCAACCTCCGCATTAAAGTAAGGAAGGCTGTCGGTAGGAATCTCCGCAAAAAACTGCTTTACCTCTGCCGGGGTAACCTTTACACCTCGTACCACTGTGCCACGAATCCGGTCAGTAGAAATTTGCTCGCGCAGGTCTTCTCGGAATTGTTCTTTAGTGGCCGTGATGCTTTGGCCGTAGTAGTCCTCAAACTGCTCGATACTTCCTTGCATATAGCTGAGGATGCGTTCGATCCGGGCGTCCAGCTGGGATTCTACCTCACTGTCGGTTACCTCGATACTGTCCAGTTTGGACTGGTTGTATAGTAGCTTACCCACCAGTAGCTGATCCAGCATCTGGCAGCGGGCGTTCTGTGGCAGCTCTTCATTACTCTGACTAGACGCCAGGGCAAACTGCTCCTCGAGGTCAGACAGTAGAATGTACTCACCACCCACACGGGCAATAACCTGATCAATCACAGTAGACTGAGCACTGAGACCAACAGAAATGGCTAGCAACAGCAGTAAAGAGAGGTGGGTTAAAATCGTTTTCATACGGTAAAGTTATAGTATCCGTGGGCCGGATGTAGAATCAGTCTAAAACGTTTCAATATTATTTCGGCGGAGTTCTCTTTCGAAGATCTCTTCACGAGCTTCGTCGATTACCTGCCGTTTTCGGCTGTGAAGTATAACCTTCCGGGCCTGGTCTTCCACGTAGCTAAGGGGAGCGATCTCCAGCCTTGGCTTCATTTCAAGTAAGCGGAAATAGTAGCGGAAGCTACCATCTTGCTGGCTGAACTCCCGTTTGGAGTCCACGTTGCTGGCGGTCAGGGTTCCTTCCGGCAACTGCTTGGCAATATCATCCAGGCTGTACCATGATTTTGAATCTAACAACGACACTTCCGCGAAGCGCTCACAGTAGTTTTCCAAGGCCATGGAGTCAGTGATTTTTCCATTATTCCATAGTTGCTGCAACTGTTCTTCGTCTTGAGTAGGGTAGGGTACCCGGATGAAGAGACAGCGAACGATCGGTCGTTCCAGCAGGTATTGCCCCTTACTCTCTTCGTAGTAAGCTTCCAGTTCCTCCTTTGTGATCGTACTGTCGAGCCGCAGACTTACCAATACTTCCTCGTAATGACTGCTGACCAGGCTGGCCCGGTAGTCTCGTACAAGTCGATCGATGTTCATGTCCGACGGAAGATTGCGTTCCGCCTCCCATTGCAGGGCGGTTTCCCGACTCCAACGACGAGCAAAAGCTTGCTGGATCAGCGAGCTGTCTTCGGCAGTTGCATCCGCCGGAAACATACCGTCAAGTTCCGAAAGGCGGAGTACTTTTTGGTGTACCCGTGCCAGTATCGGATCTTCATCGGAGGTGTCCGGCTCGCTGCAATGAGCGAAAGTCAATAATAGCAGGGCAGCCGTTGCTGCCCGGAATAAAGTCATCAAGATTTAATCAATTTATTGAGTACTTTCTTATTGATTTTAACGGGGAACTGCTTGCGCAGTTCTTCGACCCACTCGCGTTCGAGTTGGTCTTGGTAATCGGCAATTACGTAGCCTCTGGCTTCCCGTAATTCCTTACTACGGGCGGGCAGAAGTGCTTCTACCTTGGAAAAGGTAGCCACGCCCTTGCGCTTATCGTTGGAAACCGGTGTCCGATTTCCGATTTTGGCCGTCAGGTTATCAAGCTCTTCTAAACGGCTGAGTTCGAAGTCGTCAGTGGAAGCATCAATGCTAACCCGCCCGAATTTATCGAGCGTAGCGTCCATATCATGATCCGCGGCAAAAGCGTATACGTCGTTGATGTCTACGCCGGATTTTGCGCTCACTATGTAACGGGTGACGGTAGCCCGTTCCTCCCACTGGTAATCGTCGCGGTGTATGGCGAAGAACTTATTCAGACCAGTCGTATCTTCACTGGCCTTGTCCCATACTTCGATTTTGGTGGCCTCGAACAAGAGGATACCCTCCCGGTATTCGCGCATCAGGGCGGCAAAATCTGGGAAATCATCTTCCAGGCGGCTTTCCGCGTAGACCATCAGTTGTTCGTCAATCCAGGCTTCGTATAGGGTGCTGGCGACGGTGGAAGCATTGCCGCCCCGTCCCATGCTGACGCGCTGACGACTGTTTTTGCGCAAATACTCCTGAAACTGATCCAAGCCTACTTTATAGTCTTCCCCAACGGCCAACAAAGGTGTTGTTACGCCGGTCTTGGCCGGTTTCCACCGGAAAGAAAGAAAGATAGAGTCCACCAACGAAGCAGCATAGCGGCCGAAGACCGCTTTGTTTTCCTGTACGTTCGCCTTAACTCTGATGTCTTGCAGCATCTGTTTTTTTGCGTCTTCGAAGCGGCCATCGGCCCTAACCTTCGTTTCCAAAAGAGGGCGTACATCGTTCAGCGGTTGTATTCCTTTGGCGGAAATGCGACGAATAAGGTGGAAACCCACGCTGGATTCGATGATGTCGCTTACCTGCCCATCTTTGGTAAGGGCAAAAGCGGCGTTTTCAAAGACTGGTTCGTACCGGTTCACCCCGATAAAGCCGAGGTAGCCGGCGCTGTCTTTGGTTTTACCGTCTTCGCTAACCCTGGCGGCAACTTTGGCGAAATCTTCGCCGTTGGCCAGCATTTTCTGTGCCGCCTGGAGTTGGGCGGGTATGGGCATAGTGCCGACCTCAGTTCCCTTAGGCTTCCGGATCAGAATGTGGCCGATCTCGGTTTCGCCACGCGCTTGCCGAACGGCCGTTTTGATGGCTAGGTGGTAACCAATAGCGGTCTTTACCGGCCCAACGATTTCATTTACTTCTGCTTGGTATAATGCCGCTTCCAATTGGTGCATACCTTTTGGGAAAGGGGCCGTGATGTAGCCGATATTCCCACCTTTAGGTGCACTAAAGCTATCATCGCTGTTCTTCTTAGCCTCGTCGGCAAAGTTGGCGGTAGTAAGGCGTGCTTTGACGGCATCCGCTTTATTGAACAGTGCAGCGATATCGGCCGGTGAGGGGTTGCCCTTAAATTGAAAAAGGATGTGAGCAAACTCAATGTCCTGCTGTTGCCGCTGGTGAAGCTGCTCTACCAGGCGGTCGGTAACCTGACGGTCGACCAGGTAATTGTCGGCCAATTGGCGGCGGTAACCTTCCAACTCGTTTTTCAACGCAGTAACGGTATCAAGGCCCATTGCCCTTGCCCTGGCTACCTTGAGCTTAAATCGTTCGTAAAGATCCAGGTACTCACGAACGCTTTCGTCGTTGTATCCAACTTCTTCACCGCTGGTTTTGCCGTAGATGTATTTAAACTCTCCTACCGTCACTGGGTTATCCGCAACGGTAAAGAGAACGTCACTGTCCTTTTGCGCTGAAAGCCCGGTGGTAGCCAGGGCAAAGACGAGGATCAAGAGGTGCTTAAGACTATTCATATTCGTTATTCAGTTCATCCTTTCAGCTTCCTGATTGGGAGCGCAAAAGTAACCATTTTTTTGGTGGGGTTATTGTGGAGGCAGGGCGGAAAGAGGTAAGGGCGTAAAGGGATAGGGAAGCAAGGGGATAAGGGCTGGCTCAATCCTTTCCTCCCCTTTTACCTTTCTTTCCTTCTCTCCTCTCTCCTTTTCCGGGCGCGGTCGCAGGTACAAGGAACGGTTGGAGGCAAGGAAGGGTTGTATTAACCTGATCGTTCCGGCCGGCGCCTGGGTGACACGTGTATCCTCGGGTGCGTTTCGCGCCTGCCTACTGCGGTCATCCGAGGTGGCCTTACTTAGGGACGCCGCAGCTGTTGCCTTCATCGTGTTATCCTTGAAGTAAACCATTACCTTTCCCTCCCCTTTAAGCCCGATTACCCTATGATCACTACTTTTCCCCTCTCCGCCCTTGTAGTCCTGGCCGTTCTAGCTGTCATCCTCTACCTCATCTTTCGGCCAAAGCCTCTCCCGCCAAAACCGGAAATTAAGCCTGCTTGGCGTAAAATACTGCGGGAGAAGGTGGCGTATTACCAAGGCTTAAATGAAGCCGACCGACAAGACTTCGAAGAACGCATGCAATTACTACTGCAGCGGGTAAAAATAACTGGCGTCGAGACTGAAGTTGAAGAGATGGACAAGGTCTTCGTCGCCGCAAGTGGCGTCATCCCCACTTTCGGGTTCCCGCAGTGGAACCAATACCCGAAGTTGAATGAAGTGCTGCTGTACAAAACACACTTCCGACAGGGCGATTTTGCGACGGAAGGAGAAGACCGAAGGGTGGCCGGAATGGTTGGTGGCGGCTTCCTGAATGGTAAGCTGTTGTTGTCTAAGCCTTCCTTGCGGCAGGGGTTTCTCCAGACCGGTCGGGGCAATACGGGCATCCACGAATTTGTCCATTTGCTAGACAAGGCCGACGGAGATACGAATGGCATCCCGGCGTATTTTATGGAGAATGCTTACGTGGTTCCCTGGCTGGAAATGATGCGATCAGAGGTCGAGGCCATCGAACGAGGTGATTCGGACATCGATACTTATGCTACGACCAACAAGGCCGAGTTCTTTGCCGTCGTAGCCGAGTACTTTTTCAACCGGCCAGAAGCCTTCGCTGACCATCACCCCCGATTATTCGCGCTGCTAGAACAGGTTTTTCAGCAGGATATGGATGGTGATGGTGGGGTGGGGCCTGTTGATGGGGAGGGAGTGGCCTAAATGTTATCCCGAGGTTAAAACCAAACTAGTGGTCTGTCAACATTAAATGTTGGGGTAATCTGCGATGCCTTTTGGTGCTGAATTTCGTTGAAGAACTCCTTCCGTAGCTACGGCTAT
>JBLHRW010000137.1:0-11020 GCA_047626445.1 Neolewinella sp. | reverse complement strand
GCCAGGGTTTCTCGGGTAACAGTGTCCGGATTCCCGTTTCGATTCAGGGGACGAATAACATCGCTACGATAGCTGGTACCTTTGGCCTCGATGATCCGTCATTGGCCACGATTACCCACGTATCTGCTGCGGCTATCTTACCACAATTCAATGCTGCCAATCAGAGCTTCAGCTTCGTCTCCAGCGTTACGAATGGTGTTGATCTGGGCGGATCTGGCATCAACGTACTCTTCTTCCTGCACCTGAATCTCGGGGCAAGTACGGGCTCAACCGACATTCAACTGGTTAACCAACCGGTGCAACTGGAGGTAAGTGGGGTGCGCAACGGCTTACCGTTGTTGCTGCCGGCGACCTACCTTCCCGGCTTTGTGGATATTACGGAGAACCTGCTGGGCAACATCAGTAGCCGGGCGTACACGAACAATGAGGAGGAAGTTGACGGCGTCAACTTCCAGCTTTCAGAACCGAGCGGCGGCTACGTCCTCGATTTGCCGGAAGACGCCAACGGCGTGGCGAGCACGCTGACGGGCCTGTCCGTCGGCCGCATGTACTACATCGAACCGGTGAAGACGAGCGATTATCGCAACGGTATCTCCAGCTTCGAGATCTTCCTGGCGCAACGCTACCTACTGGGGTACGATGTACCGCAGATTACCGATCCGATGCAGGTAGTGGCCCTAGATATGAACTGCAGCCAGAGCTTCAGTAACCTCGATTTATTCATTATGCAGCGCTTATTGATTGATGATCTCGACGAACTGCCGGGCTGTAACAGCTGGAGTTTCGTACCGAATACTCATGAATTTGCTGCTGACTGGAACGACGGTAACGTCTTCCCCGCACCGCGCCGTGCGGAGGTGATCCTGGAAAGCGACACTATGGTAATGTTCACCGCAGTAAAAACGGGTGACTTGCTGGGAGATGCCGACGTGGGCCGGAGTTCCGGCACCTTATCGCTCAACGTAGAAGGGCCAGAAGTGCTGACCGCCGGACAGACTTACACCGTGGCCATTAGCCTTGCCGAGGCCGCTGATCTGGTCGCTCTACAAGTAGAGCTGGAAGTAGCCGAAGGGCTGGAAATCGTTTCCGTATTGTCTGCCGATCTGCTCGGCCTACGGGTGGGCGACCGCATGACGGAGCGTGGTCTTGTGCGCCTTAGCTGGTTCAGCAAGACGGGTGATTTTAGGGCGCTGAACGCAGGTGCAACGGTGGTTGAGCTAGCCGTGCGCGCTACCGAAACCCGCCGCTCCGCCGCGAATCTTATCACCCTCCACACCACGGCGGGTTTCCCCGCCGAGGCCCACGACGGCGCGCAGCGCCGCCTCATTCCCGAACTCAACGCCGTGATCGCCGGTTCCGACATAGCCGCCTTCCGCCTGGTTGGGGCTGCGCCCAACCCCGCCACGGACTTCGTCGACATCCGCTTCGAAATACCCATCTCCACTGAGGTACACCTGACCTTGTTTGACGCCCTTGGCCGTCCGGTCATCCGACGTGCCCAGCCGCTGGAGGCTGGCCCACAACGCTTCCGCCTGGATACTCGGGCGTTGCCTGCGGGGGCTTATCATTACCAGCTTCGGGCTGGTGGAGAAGTTGGTACGGGTAAATTGATATTACGACGGTAGGAGATAGTCTTGTCGTCTTTTAGTCTGGTGGTCCCGTAGTACTTGTTGCTGCGGGACCACTGTGCATCTGGGGGGAAACAAGCACTAAGAGACGCCGTATAAATAACTTACGCTTTTTGACCGCCTTATTTTGCCCTCACCAATTTTAAAAATCATTTCCGTAACTGAGGCTATGCAAAGGATTTGTAAATTCGGTGAGAACAAAAGCGTCAGGTCAAAAACCAGTAAGTTATTTATACGGCGTCCCTAAGTTTCAGATGGGGTATATTCAAGGGTTCATTGTCCCTAAAAAACGGCGCCTTTATCACCGTCTAGGCTTCAAATAAAACAAGCATTTTTATGGGGATTACCTTATTAACTTTCCTGCTCTATACTGGATTCGTAGCGTTTTACGCTACGTGGAAACTACGTTCAGACAACCTAAACACCCAAGACGGTTATTTTCTGGGGGGTAGATCATTAACCGGTATTGTGATTGCTGGCTCGCTCTTACTGACGAATATATCAACGGAGCATTTAGTGGGGATGAATGGTTCTGCTTATCGCAATGGCGCGATCATCATTGCCTGGGAAGTTACTTCGGCTTTAGCCTTGATCATTGGCGCCTTATACTTCGCGCCAAAGTACCTGAAAATGGGATTGACCACCATTCCCGAATTTTTGGAGAAACGTTTTGATGGGCTCACCAGAACGCTCGTCGCCTTCTTACTGATCATTTCTTTTGTTGCTACGCTACTCCCCATTGTACTGTATACCGGAGCGCTGAACATAGAAGCCATCTTTGAAATTTCGGATTTACTAAACGTCACCCAAGGGGAGGGAATCTGGGTAACGATTCTGGTTGTTGGCATCATTGGGGCGATCTACGCTATTTTTGGGGGACTAAAAATGGTCGCCTATACCGATACGATTAACGGCTTCGGACTGCTGGTAGCGGGATTGCTGGTGCCTATTCTGGCCTTACTTAGTATTGGTGGTGGGGATCCATTAGAGGGCTTAAGCATAGTGTTTGAAAACAGCCCCGAAAAGTTCAACGTAATCAGTAGGGAGTCGGGCATTGGGGAGGGCGCGCGTACCGCCATTCTTCCTTTCGAAGTCTTATTTACGGGCTTAATGATCAATCAAATTTATTTCTGGACGATGCACCAGTCGATCATCCAGCGTGTATTAGGCGCCGTTAACCTCAAGGAAGCCCAAAAAGGACTGTTGTTCACCGGTCTGCTAAAGATCTTTGTGCCCGCAATTATAGTGTTGCCCGGCCTGATCGGCTTCTATTATTATGGAGAAAGTCTCTACGATAATCCAGACAGTGTTTACCCACTTTTAGTCAAGAAGGTATTGCCCCTTTGGTTAACCGGTTTCTTCGTTGCGGTGATGATGGGGGCCATTTTTAGTACGTTTAACAGTACCTTGAACAGCGCCGCTACCGTTTTTAGTTTGGGAATCTTTAAACGATACATCCGAAAAGAGGCTAGCGAAAAAAGCTTGGTGCAGATCGGAAAATGGACTTCCGCCATTTTGGCGGTGGTCGCCATCTGCATTGCGCCTTTCGTGGCCAATGCCCCCGAAGGGCTGTACCAATTATTGCAGCAGCTAAACGGCATTTTCTTTGTTCCGATTGCTAGCGTCATTGTAGCTGGGTTTTTATTCCCTAAGGTCTCCGCTACAGGGGCTAAAGTAGGCTTGCTCTTTGGCCTCTTGTTCTACGTTGTCATGGACTACGTCTTTGTCGTTAATTTACACTTCGTTCATATCTGGGGCATAGAATTTGTCCTGAATATCCTGGTGATGCATCTGGTCTCTTTTTGGGCACCAAAAGACAAGAAGTTTGTTATCCAGGATGCTGGTATACTTGACCTCAAGCCCTGGAAGTACGCGAAAGGTTTTAGCCTTTTTTTGGTCGTAGTCACGCTGCTTTTCTATCTTGTACTTGGAAACGTTTAACGGGACATTCACTGTCCACTACTTAAAGCAGCATGGAAGAAAAAGTCTTTAGAAACTACGACGCCCCGGATATTTCAGTGGCCGTAAAGGAGCACTATCGAAAAATGCGGAAAAATCAGACGGTGGACTATGTGCAAAGCATGCACCAGAAATACCTGAAGTTTGATAAGCCCATGGATCTATGGGAAGCCATGCGCCATTTGAACAGCCTTATTGATGTTAGCGACCCAGATTTAGATCTTCCTAACATTCAACATTTGATCCAAAGCGCCGAAGCAATTCGCGCAGCAGGCCGCCCGGATTGGATGCAGTTAACCGGTCTCATTCACGATCTTGGCAAAGTTATATTCCTTTGGGGAAGCGACGAAGATGGTACCAGCCAGGCCGAACAATGGGGCATGGTGGGCGATGTCTTTATCGTAGGCTGCGCGCTACCTGATGCTTGTGTATATCCCGAATTCAATGAGACAAACCCCGACATGCAAGATGCCCGCTACAATACTTCGACGGGCATCTACGAAAAAGGCTGTGGCATCGACAAGGTAGACTTGGCCTGGGGCCATGACGAATATTTATACCAAGTCTTAAAGAACCATAAGGCCAATACCCTTCCTGAAGAAGCGATGACCATGATCCGCTATCACTCCTTCTATCCCTGGCATTCTGGCGGCGCCTACACCGAATTGCTGAATAAGCAGGATGAGGCCTACTTAGAGATCATCAAAGACTTCAACCAATATGACCTCTACACCAAGAGTCAAAAGATCTATGATCTGGAAGATGTTTTAGCGTACTACCAGCCTATCGCCGAAAAGTATCTGGGTACGGGGCCGATATTTTGGTGATGGACGAACCGCTGGCAGTTGGATAGGGTTTCGTAGGATGTGTCGAATCAAGCCAGTGTTGTTATGCTGCATACTACTTGTGCGCGGGCGCAGGTGCAAGGAGGGATTGGAAGGAGCAGGGTAGCTACCGGACGAACCGCTCTCCGAGCGGGAGTGGTTGCGTTGGCCTACGGCCGCGCTTCGGTTACGTCAGGGCCACGCGCTCGGAGAGCGGTATGACCACTCTCCGTCAGAGATGGCTTCGTCCACAGCATCCTAGACCTTGTCAACGCCTCGAAGCGTCAATGTACGGCGTCCCTAAACGGAAACGCTGCAAGTCACCTGCACTTTTCAACGCTTTGTCGTGGCGCCTGCCTTTAGTCTGATGTCGCTACCGCTCATGCAACTGAGCGCGCAGCTATTCGTCTCTGTATTGTGCACGGGATTTGATCTTGTTAGTCAACAGTGGCTGCTTAGAAATTAACGATAAGCCTTGTTTCTGACAGGCTGTTGTACTACTGGTCACTTGAGGTGAAAACGTGTTCGCGCCAGCGAACACGGCCCTTCCACCGATTGCCTGTAGGGGCGATTCCTTGCGGTCGCCCGTACGGGCAAACGTTTTTACCTCGTGTTCCCGATGGGAGTAATAGAACTGACTGATTTCGTGCCTTACTCTAATTTAGATATTCGTCAATAAAACATAGGTTTATGAGAATTTTGCTTTTACTCGCCACTACCATTCTTTTTAGTGTCAACGTATTCGGTCAGAAAGAAGCGCCTTTTTCTGAGGTCAAAGAACTACCCTCCCAATTCTTTCCAGGAGAAGCGCGATCCGTTAGTGTGCAGCTGCCTAAAGGGTATTCTGCTGACCGCAAATACCCGGTGATTTATACGCTGGACGGACAATCGTTATTCCCCATGGTGTCTGACTATGTCAAACATCTAGGAAATGAGACAGATGAAGATGGCTACGATTTGGGCACGAATTCCATTCCGGCTTCCATTGTTGTTGGGGTGCACCATACCAACAGGGGGGAAGAGACCGAGCCAAATTTTGAGGGAGTTGGCTACCTGCCTGGCCCCCAAAAACTGTACGACTTCCTCACACGGGAACTAGTTCCTTACGTTGATAGTACTTATAGTACCTCAGGTTATGATGTGATCATTGGCCATTCCAATACCGCCCAGTTCGTGACGAACTCAATACTGATGGAAGAGGTTGTTTTCGATGGCGTAATCGCACTTTCCTTGGTGGAGGGAAGCAGTGGGTTTAAGGGAAGTCTTGAGAACCGCCTCAAGGTGATGGGGGAACGAAGCTACTTTTTAGGATACGGGTTTAAGGACAATGAGTTTAATTACTTGGCTAAGGAGCTTTCCGGAAAGTTAGAGGGCGACGGTGTACGGATCTCCGGATATAACGCTAATCATGGTGACTTGCCTGTAGTCTCCCTTCTTGATGGACTAAAATTTACTTTTAGGCACTACCGAAATTTTGACAACTTCATCAGTGCGTCGAGAAGTGTTGACTTCTCCGTAGCGCAATACGTTGACGATTACGGGCAAAGCATGAAAAGTAACTACGGTGTTTTGGCGGAGATAAATGAAGAAGATTACGGCTATCTCATTGTTGAGAGTGTCGATAATAAAGATATTGACTTATTCAATGAGTTGATCAAGTATGATGAGCAGAAGAATGACTTTGAATACCAGGAAATAGTCTTATTCCACTACAGGAAAGAACTCGGAGATTTGGACGGTGCCAAGTCTTTAGCTTACCGTATGCTAAGTAGCGACGAGAAAATGACTGGACGTTTTTTATTGGGACAATTGGATGCCTTCGTTGATTTCTTTGCCAAAGACTTAGCAGCTCCATTAGAGGCTATCGATTTTTTGGAGAAGATCGCTAAAAAATTTCCGGACAGTCGGCTGACCACGTCCTACTTTATCGCTACTACGTCAAGCGCGTACAAGGTTGAACTAGAGAAGGGAAAAACGAGCTTAAAGTATTGCGCTGAGCACTACGAGGAGAACAGGTTTTTTGACGAGAAGGACCTAGACAAACTAGAGAAAGAAGGGGCATAAACCCAATTGTTGCTTAAGGCGGTAGCCACCACGAGCTATAGCAAGCATTGGTTCAGCCTACAGGGCTTTGTCTCTCAGGCCTGCGCTTTTGGGTGGGGAGGGGATTACGATTCACTACATTAAAATCACGTGCTCAGAGAGCAGCGTGACCGATCGCCGTCGGAGACGGCTTCGTCCAAGTACTAGTACTTTGTCAAGGCCTCCAAAGAAATCCGCCCCTCATAAATAGCCTTACCCACAATCACTCCAAAGCAATCCAATGCAGCCAGGGCATCAAGGTCATCGGTGGTGGCAACGCCACCACTGGCAATGAGTTGCACGTCGGGCTGTTCTTGTCGGATGCGGGCGTAGAGTTCCCGCGCGGTACCCAGGAGCAGGCCGTCTTTGCTGACGTCGGTGCAGATGGTGTACTTGACGCCCTTGGCGACGTAGTCGGCCAGGAACTCGAAGAGTTCCCGGTCAGAGGCTTCCTCCCAGCCGGAGACGGCAATCTTATCGCCGTGGACGTCGGTTCCCAGAATAATCTTTTCGGCGCCGAAGCGCTCCAGCCAGCCGAGGAATACCTCTGGTTGCTTCACGGCGATGGTGCCGCCGGTTACCTGGGTGGCACCGCTCTCGAAGGCGATGCGCAGGTCCTCATCAGATTTCATGCCGCCGCCCCAGTCGATGTGCAGGCTGGTCCCTCCGGCAATCTTTTCCAGAACTTTATGGTTGACGACCCCACCGCCGCGTGCCCCGTCAAGGTCGACGACGTGGAGGCGGGTGAGGCCTGCGGCCTCAAACTCCCGGGCCACGGCCAACGGGTCTTCGTTGTAGATGGTCTTCTGGTTGTAGTCGCCCTGGGTTAGGCGGACGCATTTTCCGTCGATCAGGTCGATGGCGGGGATGATGTGCATTGGGCTGTGGTCTGTTGGGGGCGTAAAGGTACGGAGTGGGGGTGGAGGTCGCTGGGTGTGGGCGCGCTAGCATCTCTCCACTAGGGTATGGCCGCGTAGCGGGGCTGGTTGGGCTGAAGGCTGGCCGCGCAGCGGCCCGGCTATGCACCCCGGATGAGCTACGCTGCTGCCTGCGGCGGTCCGGCCGCTACCGCTAGCCTACATCCGGGGTTAATCAGGGTCGACCCCTGCGGGGTCTTTAGCGTCCGCCAACTTTTCCAATTCACCCCGCGAAACAAGGTGCAGCCGCTCCTGAATCAGTACCCCTACTGAATCTGGGAGGTTCAGGAGCGTTCGTTCCTCACGGGTAGTCCCTTCTATCCGTTCGCGGAAGTAACCCTGGTGAGGTTCGAAGGTGCGCAGCCAGTTGGATTTGAGTTGATGGCGATCGACGAGGAAGTAATCGATCTGCCATTTGTCCATGAAGTCGACGACGTTGCCCAGGCTGTCTCCAGTAGTAGTGTAGGCCGTCACGAAATCATGGAAGCGTGGCATGATGTAGTCGTGGTAATTTTTGAAATACAGGGCGTGGGCGGATTCGTGGCTGATGAATACGTTGCGATGGGTGAAGACTGGGACTTGATCGGCCAGGGTGGGCGGTAGGGCGATGAGGGCCGCTTCGGGCAGGGCGCTAAGGGCAGCGAAAAGGAGCTCGCGACCTTCCTGGCTGGTGGTGGGGAGGTTCTCGGGTGGTTGGCGGTAGTAACCGTAACCCAACAGCCCGACGGCCAGCAGTCCGGCCAGCCACGACTTGGGTTGAAATCGCCAGATTCCGGCAGCTACCAGGGTCAGGACCATCGGCGCCCAAAGGCGCCAGGGGTAAACCAGGTAGCGATCGGGCAAAAAGAGTAAAGGGAAAAATTGGCGGGCAATGAAATACCATACGGTCGCGACTACTGCAATGACGAGTAGCCACCAACCAAATTTGCCGAGTGTGCGGCGGTGGAAGAGGGAGGATAAACCGGCAAGCATCAGCAGGGCGTACGCTGACGACTTGCCTAAAGGCGTGAAATTGGCAGTGAGCAGGTAGCGGTACAGAGAGGCTACGTCACCTTTTACCACGTCATAAATCCTGACTCGCCCGTCGGAGCGAAACTCCGGCCAGCTGGTCAACGCTGCCGGGTCCAGGTAGCCACCGAGAGCGGGGTGCGTAGCCACCCGCTCGGCATGTAACCAAACGACCAGGAGGGCAAGGCCGAAGCCAAGTAGGTACACATACCAATACACCAGTGGAGACGGTGGCCGATCTGCTCCTTCAACCCTTCCCCCTGGGGGACTGAGGCGGTAGCCGAGGATAGGGGCTCCTTGCATCCTGCGGCCGCGCCACCAAACGATCAATTGTCCCAACTTCCACAAACCAAAAATACCACCGTTGAGCAGTAAGGCCGGGGGGTAAAAGAGGGCGGAACAAAGTGCTACAATTGCGACCCCCCAAGGTTGCTCCCGCCCAATAAGGAAGTAGGCAAAGGCGACGATGAGCGGTATGAAAAACGCCCGTGCGACGAAGCCGACACTGGAATGAAAACCGAGATGGGCCGCTAGCAAACACCCCGCCAGGGCGATGAAAAGGTGGGTGAAGCGACGAAGGAAAGCAAGCCCAAAACCCACCGTCAGTAGCGAAATAAGGAACGGCCCCGCCCGGGAAATGGTGACGGGGTCGAAGACCAATCCAAGCATTTTTAGCAACCAATAAAAGCCCCGTGGCTGAATGGCCGCAGAGGCATCGGCGTAAAACATGTCCTTCCAGTCGAGCCCGAAATGCTCAACGAACAGCCAGAGGTAATGCTGCACCATATCGTCATTGATGACGAGTGGCCCAGACAGCATCTTGCGATAATAAAACCACGTATAGCCCAGGGTGATGACGGCAAGCACAGCCCAGACGCGCCAGGTGAGTGGGCGTTGGTTGGTGGGGTCGGGCTGTAGATATGAATGGTCAGGCATGCGACTTATTGGTCTATTGGTGTTATTTGGTCTATTGGGGCTGCCGCACTTTGGAAGTAGGCGGTAGCCCCAATCGTCCCCAAAGACCAATAGTACTAATTATTCCGTCGCCACATAAAGTTCCCCCTTCAGCAGGCCCCGGCTGATGACGATCTTCTGCACCTCGCTGGTGCCTTCGTAGATCTGGGTGATCTTGGCATCGCGCATCAGGCGCTCCACGTGGTATTCCTTGACGAAGCCGTAGCCGCCGTGAATCTGCACGGCCTCTACCGTATGCTTCATGGCTACGGAGCTGGCGAATAACTTAGCCATGGCACCAGCCTGGTTGAAGTCCTTGCCCTCATCTTTGAGCCACGCGGCGCGGTACACCAGCATTTTGGCGGCTTCGATGTCGGTCGCCATGTCGGCCAGCTTGAAGGCGATGGCCTGGTGCTCACAGATGGGTTTGCCGAAGGCAGAGCGTTCCTTGCTGTAGGCGGTGGCCAGTTCGTAACCACCTCCAGCAATGCCGAGGGCCTGAGCGGCGATGCCGATGCGACCACCAGCGAGGGTCTTCATCGCAAATTTGAAGCCGAAGCCATCTTCGCCGATGCGGTTTTCTTTAGGCACCTTCACGTCGTTATACATGATCGTGTGGGTATCAGAACTGCGGATGCCGAGCTTGTCTTCTTTGGCACCGATGGTCACACCTTCCAGATCAGTATCTACGATGAGGCAGTTGATGCCCCGGTGGCCTTTGTCGGCATCGGTCTGGGCCACGACGAGGTGAACCTGGCTGGTGCCGCCGTTGGTGATCCAGTTTTTGGTGCCGTTGAGCAGGTAGTGGTCCCCCATGTCAATGGCGGTAGTCTGCTGGCTGGTGGCGTCAGAACCCGCTTCGGGCTCACTGAGGCAGAAGGCGCCGATCCACTCGCCAGTGGCGAGTTTGGTCAGGTATTTCTGTTTCTGGCTTTCGGTACCGTAGTGCTCCAGGCCGTAGCAAACGAGGCTGTTGTTGACCGACATGATCACCGAACAGCTGTTGTCCACTTTGGAAAGTTCTTCCAGGGCGAGGATATAGCTGATCGTGTCCATACCACCTCCGCCATATTCTGGGCTGACCATCATGCCCATAAATCCGAGTTCTGCCATTTGCTTGATTTCGTCGGTAGGGTAGATCATGTCACGATCCCGGTCAATAACACCGGGCTTGAGGACACGTTGCGCGAAGTCACGGGCGGCTTCACGTACGGCAAGTTGTTCTTCGTTTAGGGAGAAATTCATGGTCGGGCGGGTTGTCTGCTTGTCGGGACATCGACAGGCAGTGGTCTAAGGATTAGTGGTTAAATAATCGGCCGTGAAGTTAGGGAAATAGTCAGGTAGTCAGATAGTCAAATAGTCAGATAGTCGGGCGCTACTCCCTTCCTGTTTTACTATCTGACTACTTGACTAAAGAAGAGGCGCGGCCGCAGGTGCAAAGGAAGTTGAAAGGCAAGGCAGGTTTGTTCTCTGACATTGGTGCCGGAAAGCCGTTGCCTTTGTACAGAATTCCGGCACCAGTACCGAGTGAGATGGTCCTGAAATACCGGACAGAAAATTTTTGTAATTTTCAGTCCAATGAAACAAGAAACGAATACGAAGAAGAAATACCGAAAGTACGATGCGACCTTCAAAGCTGAGGCTATCC
>JBLHRW010000136.1:0-11107 GCA_047626445.1 Neolewinella sp. | reverse complement strand
AAAAGCCCGAAATAGTGGTGCCAGCAGTGACTGCCTGGGTTTGAACCCCGTCCAGTTGATGCACCACAGTGCCATCATCCACTCCAGCGGGTGGGACAGCCCTTCTTTCAACTGGCTTTCCAACAGGTTCTCACCGGAGTTTATCTCTCCCGTTCGTACCCGAACGTAGGCCAGGAAACAGTTGATCAGCTTGGGGTAGGCACTCTCTCTTAACTTCCGCGACCGTAGCAGTAATTCCTGTTTCTCTACTTTTCCGGAACCGAGTTCCAGCGCCAGCGCGATGACATCGACCACCGTCGCCTCGCTTTCTACAGTGGGCAACTTAGCGAAGTCCGCTGCGGCCAAAGCTTTTTCTCCGTTCAGTAAATGGATCACGCCCTGAATACCTGAATCGAAGGAAAAATCATCTGGAAACTGCCGGTAATAGTGCATGCCCAAAAGCGCAACGGATCGGGTATCCTCCAGGTATTCTTCCCGGTCTATACCCCCATTAAGCTCACGCAGTATCGGGAACAGTCGGGCCGGAGTATACTCTTCCCAGCTGGCGTAGTTGTATTGCTGGTTGTTGAAGTGCAGCCACTGAAAATGGCTGTTTCTGTTTTTCCAGAAAGGTTGGTCGAGGGTGGCGATCAACTGGCTCACTTCTTTAAGTATTCGCTCCTGAATCTGTTCATAATACCGTCGGGTATTAATGAGGTGGGCATAAAGGCGGTTGAATTCATATTCCCGGTTCAGTAGGATCTTGTGTAATATTCGGACGTAAATATCCTCATACCGGATGTGCCAGGAAGTATTCTGGCCGCCGTCCTCCGGAAACCGCTTCGTGTGGTTGATCACTTTGATCAATGCGGCTATTTCTTCGGGGCGCAGATTGTCGGCGGCGAAAAAGAGGGGGTTTTTCCACGTGCTGCTTACGGAAACGGAGCGATATGGATTATGAATGAATCCGTTAATCTCCAGCCTGTTGATCAGGGGTTGTACGGAGCCTTTACGCCATACCCCAACCGTAGGCGCCTCCCGGGAGGCCAGGCTTAACATACTTTCCAGTAGGTAAGGTTCGGCGGAGTTGCCGTCGAGCAAAATAAGGACCAGCAATATTAACTCTTCACGAGGTAGCGTGAGAAGGTCTTTTTTTTGCTTGTCAAGACTAGAAATAGGAAGATTAGCGTTCATAGTTGGTTTAAAGCAGGGCGCGGTCGCAGGTGCAAGGTAAGGATTGAGGAGCAGTTTTCAACGAGTGCTAAACATGGGGCTTTGAAGAATTAGATGGCTGGTACCTGTTCCACGCATCCCACCAGAACAAAATCGTCGAATACCCGAAAGTTAAGGTCGAAAAGCATCTCGATGTCGCCCTTCTTGAGAAAAGCGCTTCCGCTGGTAGCCTCGGCATTGAAGTAGCCGAAGTCTACCACTAAATGGTCTTTAAAGTCCAGTTGCCGGCGCCCAAATGCCTTGTACATCGCTTCTTTCGCCGACCAGATGAGGTGAAGCTGGAGCAGCTCATGCTCCTGGGTTAATTGTAGGCGTTCCCCCGGCCCGACAAACTTATCCGCCATCTTGCGAATGCGTGGGACGATTCGCTGCACGTCGATGCCACAAGGATTCGGATGGGCGATCGCTGCGGCATAATTAACGGTATGACTAATGGAAACGTGAAAGTGGGAATCCTTCAGATGTGGCTTGCCAGCTTCGTCTTTAAACAATTCCCCCCTGACACTCCGTCCACTCATAGAATGTAAAAGCATCCGTGCTGCCAGAAACTCTCTTCTGCGACCTTCCCCTTTGATGAGGGATAAGGCCGCTGTTTCTGGAGGGAAGGGGGCAACGTTTTCCCTGAGCCAGTCTTCTGTCTCCGTAATGCGCCAAAGGCCCCACTCGCCGGGATGATGGTAGTCTTCGTGGAGAATTACGGGCATTTAGTTGGAGATGATGGTGAATAGCCTTTGGAGTAAAGTAGTTGCCAGGAAACGAAAAGTGGTATTCTAACTCCTGCAATAAAAGATGATAGTGACAATAGCATTCAAAGGTAGCGACTTTTAGTTTTTTAACAAGGAGGCCCTCGGCAGGGAGGTATGACGGAATGCTCGGCGTCAGAAAGCCTACATACGAAGTGTCAAAATTAAACTTGACGAACCACTAGTGATCATAAAGCCTCCTCTCGGCCGACAAGTCAGGTCGTTCTTCCCGCCTCGGCGAACGAGCGAAGACTTTGCTGGCCGAGCTTACCATGTTGGCCTGATATTACAAATAGCGATCCGGTACATCCTCTACCCTCTGCTCGTGCAGCATTTGGGCATAGACCCGGGTATCGATAAAATAGAACAACGAAGCAGCCAGAAACAGCAATAGAATAACGGCAATGGTGTATTGCAGGAAGACCGGGAAGCTGGGCATAACGTAGCCTAAGACCCAAAAGGCGGCGGCAGTGAAAAAGTATTTCATGTTTATTAAGGGGTTAAAACCATGCAACGATTGCAACGGAAAGCTGCCTGAATTGTTCGAACAGTATGCTGACCCGAACCGAAGAACGTACTGGCCATAATGCCGCTATCTATGCCCTGCGCCCTGCACCCGACGGCTTTTACTCCGCCGCTGCCGACGGCCTGCTCGTGCATTGGCACAAGGACGACGTCAACTTTGGCCGCGCCGTTGCCAATGTGGAAGGCGGTAAATTTATGAGCTTCGATACCCTGGAAGACGGCGGCCTCGTCGTCGGTGCGCTGGATGGCGGCGTGCATTGGCTCTATCCCGATGAACCGGAGCGCAACCTCCACATTGCCCAGCACACCAGGGGCGTTTTTGCCGTGCTCCGGGTAGGGGAGGAGGTCTTTACTGCTGGCGGAGACGGGGTGCTGACCCGCTGGAATGCAAAGACTGGGCGGACGATGGAGAGTTTGCCGCTGAGTGCAAACTCGCTACGGTGCATGGCGCAGCTTACGGAGCAGGATGCCCTGGTCGTGGGAGCAAGCGACGGAAAGGCCTATTGCGTTGATCGAAAAAATCTTTTATTGACTGGTACCGTCAATGCAAACGAGCCATCCGTTTTCTGTGTCGCGGCGTATCCTTCCGAAGTTTATCCCGGATTTATTAGCGGCGGACGAGATGCTCAATTGCGGACTTTTGACCTGGCATTTATTAGCAAAAGCCCCCGCATGTCGTCACCCATCGATGCACACGCGACGACGATCAACGCACTGGCCTTCGACCCCTCAGGAAAATACCTGGCCACCGCCAGCCGAGATAAAACAGTGAAACTCTGGGATGCGCAGACCCTGAAACTCCTCAAAGTCTGCGAAGTCGTCCGCGATCGTGGCCACGTCAATTCTGTAAACACCCTCCTTTGGCTGGATGAGGAAACATTGGTTACTGCTGGGGATGACCGACGGATATTGACCTGGAAATTAGGGAACTAGGAGCTAGGGAACTAAGAACTAGGAAGCTAGAAACTAGCTCCTAGACCCCGCCGTCTCGCCCAAAAAAAGAGCGGGATAAGCCATCAGCTCACCCCGCTCAATCGAGCTTCCAGTTCCTAGCCCCTAGCCCCTAGTTCCTAACCCCCGGGCTACGCTCCAAAAACTCATCATACAACAACGAGTGCCGGCTGTTCATCGGGATCTCCCAACCACTGATGAAAACCTGCTGGATCTGCGTCTTGGTTTCCATCGGGTCACCATCACAGATAAATAAATTGGCGTCTTTGCCAATTTCGAGGGAGCCGAGGCGGTCATCGAGACCCATTATTTGGGCGGGTACAATGGTAATGGCTTTCAGTGCCGCTTCGCGCCCCATTCCGTAAGCGGCAGCGAAGCCTGCGTGGAAGGGCAGGTCCCGCACGTTCTCCGTATCGTTGGAACGAATGGCTACGGTCACCCCTGCTTTAGACATAAGGCCAGCGTTGGCGTAAGGCCGATCGTAGCGATCAGATTGCCGGGTAGGCATGCCGATAACCGGGCCAGTGATGACGGGGATCTTCGCCGCAGCAATGGAGTCTGCGACCCGCCAACCTTCCGAAACACCGGTAAGGACGGCTTTTACGCCAGTCTTCTTGATCCACTTCAGAGCAGACAGGATATCAGTGGATCGGTTGACCTCAATGAACAAGGGCAATGTGCCTTCCACTACGGGAATCATGGCTTCCAGCGTCGGATTGTAGTCCTGTATAATGGAGGCGTCCTTCGCTTTAGCAGCCTTGATTTTTGCAAAGAGCTTCGTCTCGTCCCACAGTTCGGTGATTTCCTTGAACTTCTTTTCCTCCGCTTTCTTCCGGTCCTCTTCGGAGCGGTTGTCGCGGCGGCCACGGGCCGCCGAGGAGGGGAAGTTCATCCGCATGGCCTTAAAGCCGGCGTACATCTCATCGGGGGAGTAACCCACTAAATTGATCAGCGCAGCTTTACCGGGAATCAATCCACCTTCGGGCATAGCGATCACGGTAGTTACGCCGCTGACGCGCGTCACCGGGATGGCAACGGAGCTGGGGTTGACGGCGGTCAGCGCCTCCAGGAAGGGCTTCACGTCGCCCGATTCGCGGGAATCCTGCGTAAGGGAAACGGAGCTAACTTCCACCAGGCCGAGGTTGGTGCCTCCGTCGATGAAGCCGGGATAGATGAATTTACCCGTGCAGTCGATCTCCTTCGCACCGGTGGCGGAAAGGTTAGTACCGATGTTAGCAATTTTACCGTCCTTAATCAGAAGGTCACCCTTTACGGAACCCTTCGTAACGGTTTCAATGGTGGCATTCTTCAGGAGAAAGGCACCCTTGGTAGCTTTGCCCACTACTTGGGCAGAAAGGCTGGTGGCGGTCGTCATTAAGACGGCGAGGACCAGCATAAATGATTTGATTGTTAAACGCATGGTGCTGGTTTTAGTGGTTTTGGAATAGCGCTTCACCCGTGCCTTCCATGCACCGGTGGTCTTCGTCATTGTTGAGCATCATCATCATGTCAACTTTTTCTGGATCGGGCGCAAGGCGTTGGTCGTTATTGTCTTCCTTGATGTCGAACCGAACGACCCCGTCAATGATGGTCATTTGCGGAATGGCATAGACGGATAACGGATGCGCACTGAAGATGGCGACGTCGCCATCTTTCCCTTTCTCCAGCGAACCTACCCGGTCTTCGATACCGAGCTGGATGGCAGGGTTCAGGGTAATCAGGCGGAGGGCCTCATTGTCCGTCAGCTTTCCGTAGCGTTGGGTCTTACCCGCCTGGTGGAAGAGGTGGCGGATGTAATCACCGGAGTCGGAGTTGATGGAGGTGACGACACCGTTCCTGGTCAGGATGGCTGCATTATAAGCCGTGGAGTAGTATACCTCGAACTTGTAGGCCCACCAGTCGGCAAAAACGGAAGCACCAGCGCCAAATTCAGCGAGCTCAGGCGCTACTTTAAAGCCTTCGTTGACGTGCTGAAATACGAGTTTTTTAATGCCAAAATCCTTACAGACGTTCATCAGCATCAGGATCTCGTCGGCCCGGTAAGAGTGGCAATGTATGATGATGTCTCCCTTCAAGATATCGCCCAGCGCTTCTAAACGTCGGTCGTACATGGGGGCTACAGTCATCGGTTCCGTGGCTTTCTTTTTAGCGTAGGCTTCCTGCGCTGCCAGGTATTGCTGCGCTTCGGAGAAGCCGCGACGGAAGACTTGCTCGATACCCATCCGGGTCCGGGACATGAGCCCGCCACCTTCACCGTGTACCCGCATGGGGTTTTCTCCCAGGGCGAATTTGATGGTGCGTGGCGCACCTTCCATCTTCAGGTCATTGGGATTGAACGTGCCGTAACGAAGTTTGATCGTTTCACACTGTCCGCCGATGGCGTTGGCAGAACCGTGCATGGCGTGGGTGGCGGTTACGCCACCGGCCAGCGCCCGGTAAATACCTACGTCGAGCGGATCAAGGACATCTCCCGTCCGCACTTCGGCGGTGATCGGGTGCGTGGCTTCGTTCACCGCATCAAGTGCAATGTGGGAGTGGGCATCGATGATGCCCGGCATAACAAATTGCCCCGTGGCGTCAACCACCTTAGCCCCAGAGGGCGTCTTCAGGTTTTTGCCAATACGGGTAATAAGGCCGTTTTCAATCACGACATCGGCGTTTTCCATTATGCCGTTGGTCACCGTCAGTACGGTCCCGTTTTTAATGTGGATGCTGCCTTTCTCTACCTGGGCGGCGAGCGCGCTCACGGCCAGTAGTAAAAACAGCATCAAGCTTTGCTTGAACATTGATTTTATTTTTTATCCGGGCGAGTACGCCACAGACTGAAGTGTATAATTTTAACTTTATTAGCTACTAGCTACTAGCTACTAGCTACTAGCTACTAGTCTACTCAGGCTCCCGGTCTCCTTCTACGTCGAACGAGCCGAAACTGCCGGCCGCCATGGTGCCCTCCAGGCTGTCGCCATCGATGGTTAGGTCAAAGGAAATGGTAACGGTTTGTCCGCCGCCATCCGTGGTGTAGCTGAAGGTGAGGTTGTTTCCGTCAAGGCTCATGCTACTGATGTCGGTGGTTCCCATGCCACTGACGAGCTTGCCACTCAGGCTGCCATCCTTATCGATGATGGTTAGTGTGGGGCTGGCCATCTGGGCCATGGGGACGTCGATCTCGAGATTCCAGGCACCAGCGGCGAGGACTTTCGCATCGGGGTCACCTGGTTTCTTTTTCTTCTTCTTCTTCACTTCATACTCGGAGGGCAT
Organism: Neolewinella sp.; assembly: GCA_047626445.1. Taxonomy (GTDB): domain Bacteria; phylum Bacteroidota; class Bacteroidia; order Chitinophagales; family Saprospiraceae; genus Neolewinella. The sequence continues at coordinate 4,418 of JBLHRW010000136.1, read as the reverse complement.
ACCGTCTACGAAGACGTAGCGTACGTTAGATCCTTCGGCGAAGTAAGGCTTATCGGTAACTACCAGGTTGGCGATCTTACCTTTTTCTACGGTACCCATGGTGTTGGACAAGCCTAGCATCCGAGCGGGTTCGGTGGTGAGGGCGGCCAGGGCCTGGTCTTCAGTCAGCCCGGCCTCGATCATGCGGCCCAGGTTGGCGCGTACGTCTTTGGCCTTGGCGCTGAGGGTGGAAAAGCCGAAGGATATGCCTGCTTTTGTAAGCATGGCGGCCTGCTCCTCGTGCATTTTCATGGCGGTGGCACGCTGGGCCTCCAGCTGCTTCTTTTCAGGGTCGGTCTCCTCCTCTTCGTCTTTGTCCTTCTTCTTGTCGGTGGGCAGGTCGAGGGTAAGAAAGATGCTGGCGCCGGAGGCTTTGAGTGGAGCGATGGCTTTTCCCCCCATCGTCACGTCAGCAAGGACAAGTGGGAAACCAAGTTCCTCGCTCAGGCTGATGGCGCGGTACATTTCCTTGATGCCATCAACGGCGAAGAAAATTGGCCGTTCGCCATCGATGCTTTGGCCGAAGGCGTCTAATACGTCGTTTTGAGCGGGGCGGCTCATGCCACGGGCGTTTTTAGCGTAATTCCCCGCATGGGTCTTGTGCTGGCGGGCCTGTGTGTAGAGCTCACGGAATTTCGACATGATGGCCATGTCGGTATTCGGGTAGACACCCGAGGCTCCCTGAAACTGGGCGAACAAAGAACTTCCTTCACTGACGACCATCTTTCCGGCATCTTTTCCGTCCAGCAGAACTACAGCTCCCTGGCCGGGGAGCATACCGCCACGGGGTACCACATGAGCAGCGGTAAAGCCGATGGCGCGCATTTCGGACAAGCTTTTATCCGCAGGAGATAGCATATCAGTTACACTGCGTTCCGTCTGGATACCGGCCCGCTCGTAGGAAGGGTTGTATTCGCGCTGTCCGCGGCCGCGGCCATTGCTTGCGTCTTCCTTCGGTTTGGGAACGCCGAGATTGGACAGCCCGTCGATGAAGCCGGCATAGATGTACATCGAGTCCGCCTCGAGGACTTTGGCGTCGGCCGGCGCCTTGAGGTCTTTGCCAACGGCCTGGATGAGGCCATCACGAATAAGGATGCCGCCCAGGTCGATCACCTTACCGGGAGATTGAACCACAAAGGCGTTATTGAGAAAAAAGGCCCTGGTGACCGGCGGCCGTTCTTCGTCGCTTCCCTGGGCGTTCAGACCGGACGGTAAGACCAGGAGCAGACTGCAAATGCAGCCGAGCAGATACTTCGTCATGTTTTTTTGGTTAGTGTGAGGTAAAAAATAGCCAGCGTAAGTATAGGACTAGGGTGATTAACCCTCGGTGACGGAGTTGAAACTCTATTATTGGCGGAATGTTCGTAGGCGGGGGCGGGGCCGCAGGTGCAAGGGAAAGGGTTTAAGGGGGCAAGGGAATAAAGGGCGTTATGACCGTTCCCTTCCCCCTTTGCTTCTTTAAACCCTTCTTCGCACCTGCGGCCCCGCCCAAAATCCATTCAGAAGTCCCCACGAATCAAACCGTCAACTTACCTTCGCACTCATGATTTGGAGCGATAAGAAAATCCTGACCGCCATAGACAGTGGAGAAATTGTCATTACCCCCTTCGACCGGAAGAACCTCGGCACGAACAGCTACGACGTCCACCTCGGCAAGTACATTGCCCGCTATAAGGATCACATCCTGGACGCAAAGGCGCACAACGAGATCCTCCACGACGAAATCCCCGAAGAAGGGTTCATCCTGCACCCCAATACCCTCTACCTCGGTGTCACGCTGGAGTACACGGAGACCCACAGCTCTGTTCCCTTTCTGGAGGGCAAAAGCTCCGTTGGCCGCCTCGGTATTGACATTCACGCCACCGCAGGTAAAGGCGATGTCGGATTCTGTAACCACTGGACGCTTGAGCTCAGCTGTACCCACCCCGTGCGGGTCTACGCAGGGATGCCGATCGGTCAGTTGATCTACTTCGGTGTAGAGGGAGACATTGAGAACTACTACAATAAAAAGGCCAACGCTAAGTATAATAAGGTGCAGGTGCGGCCGATGGAGAGCATGATGTGGAAGAATTCGTTTTAGTACTGTTGGTTTATTGGTCTATTGGTGCGTTAACTCAGTGCATCATCCGCAACCATATATACATGAGCAATGAAGATTCATTTGTGCCTTCGGTCAACAGGCCAATAAGACCACCCTATCAATAGCCCAATAGCCCAACATGACCACCCTAGATCTAACCCAACACCTAATCGACGAACTATCCCCTCTACTCGGCTCCGGCGAAGCCACCTCCGTAGCCCGCCTGGTGCTGGAAGATGTCTTCGGCTACCGCCGGGGCAGCTACCCCCGGCAGTTGAGCCAGCGGGAGCAAATTCTTGCCTGGACGACCATCAACCGGCTCAGAGCCGGAGAACCGGTGCAGTACGTAACGGGGATTGCCGATTTCTACGGGTTACAACTGCTTGTAACCCCAGAGGTGCTGATCCCCCGTTCGGAAACGGAAGAGCTGGTGGAATGGATACTGGAAGAAACCGCCCCCGGCCAGGAGCTGCGGGTAATGGACATCGGTACGGGGTCCGGCTGCATCGCCCTGGCGCTAAAACACAAACGGCCGGAGTGGACCGTTACCGGATACGATGTCAGTGCTGATGCGCTGGCCATCGCCCGGGAGAACGCCGAAAAGCTCGAACTGAATTTGGCCTTTTATCAGGTAGATGTGTTGAAGCCAGGGCAGGGGGCGTTCAAAGAAAAGTACGACATCATCGTGTCGAATCCGCCCTACATTCTACCTTCAGAAAAGGACAGGATGGGAGCATCCACGCTTGCCCACGAGCCGGATATGGCCCTGTTTGTTCCGGAGGAAGATCCCTTATTGTTTTACCGGGAGATTGCCGGAGTGGCTGCCGCGGCACTAGAAGTGGGCGGTCACCTCTTCTTCGAAACGAACGAATTCAACAACGAGCAGGTCGTGGAATTGACGAAAGAACTGGGCTTCACCCAGGTGGAGGCGCGGCAGGACATGCGGGGGAAGTGGCGGATGGTACGTGGCGTAAAATAGGGGCTTGAGCGCCTTAGGGACGCGAATAGAATAAAACCAGATTTTCTGGCCTGGCGTTTTTGTTCCTGCTGTCGTCAAAAATTCTTTCCATAATATTGGTCAGGATAATCCTGCAAGGTGATTCTACCTGTCAAATATGTTCAGGCCTAAAATAGAAAAAATAATTACACTTTATCGTGTTTGTTTACTTGTTGATGCCTATATTTTTCTCATGTTGTCTGAATTGTAAAAATCTAACATTTGCTTCTTATTTAGCCATGTCAGTGGGTTTTACCTATCGGAACAGTGTTCTACACTGTTAATACTACCCCGTTTATCGGCGCCTCTTTGGTCTATTTGACTTAAAAAATTAGAGGCTTCCTCCTTACTCTATTTAGCTTTTTTTAAGTCACACATATAAATATGTTTAATGGCTTCCACTGTTCACGGTGGTTAGTTCGTCGTAAAATCCATTCATCCTGCTCTATTGCCGGATCATCTTTTTATTGGCTTGTTCGTCGCTGTTCTGTTTTGCAATTCAGGGTGGACGTCGTAACATTACCCTAAGAATTTATTTTTTATGTAAGAGATATTGTGAGTTGCGCTAGCCGCTGTCTAGTAGAGGAAAACTTGACTTCCGGCGCTGAAATTGTAGCATATTTACTGTTCAGTAGTATAGCTATTGCCGGGGACCAGTCATGGTTAGCGCAATTTACCTTTTTTTTGAAAGTGCTTTCTCAGAGCGTGTCTAAAAATTTGAGTTGAGTTTTCGGCCGATCGACGAAAGAACCATCTGAATGTTAGCAAGCAGAATGAATCCCGCCAAATTTTCTACGGTTCTCTCCAGATCCTTGATGATTCGACGATAGAAATTCATCCACGCAAAGCTTCGTTCCACAACCCAGCACTTTGCTTCGACAACAAACCCTTTGACTTCTTTAGGACGACAAGGACACTCAAATTCCACGGAGTCAAGTTCATGCATTAAGTCGGCAAACATCCCGTGTAAGCACTATCTGCTAAAAGCTTGGTGGCTCTTGGCATTTGAGTTGTAAAATCGGGATAGATCAAATCAAGTCCTGCTCGTCCGTCGTGAACGTTAACAGCGTGCACCTCTACTCTCCAGATGCGACCTAACGTATCGGTAAGGATACTTCGCTTGCGGCCATTGATCCACTTGCCACCGTCGATGCCACGATTCGCGCCAATCATTGGAGTCAGCTTAACGCTTTGAGCATCAACCAATAGCAGACTAGTGGGCCAGCCAGTAAGTTTCGTTGCCCAAAACTTGACCTTTTGCCCGCTGGCGTCACGAAAAACAACTTCCGTAGCTACGGCTCT
>JBLHRW010000135.1:0-11111 GCA_047626445.1 Neolewinella sp. | reverse complement strand
ACACGGTACAGCCAGCGCTTGACGCACCGGTTAACCTGCGCAACGTTAAGTCTTCTGACCTGGTGGCCATGATCGGTCAGATCCTGGGAACTAGCACGTTCGACAGTCCTTACGACTTCGTAGCAGCTGACGTCAACCGTGATAGGGAACTGAACATCTTCGATGTAGTAAACGTCAGCCAGGTAATCCTTGGCCATGTGGACCTATTCGAGGGTGGTGAGAGCTGGGTATTTGTGGAAGCGAACGCAACGATTGACGTAGCGACCCCCTACGCCGCGACTTTCCCTGAAGTGTACAACGCCAACAACCTGGCGGGTAACGTGAATGCGAATTTCGTAGCAGTAGAAGTAGGTAACCCCTTCGGTGTAAGCAGCCGTACGGCGCTGAACCTGCAGGCAGATGATGCAACCCTTGAAGCTGGTCAGACGCACACGATCGTGCTTGACGGTACGGGACTTGCTGCCTTCCAGGGCACCCTGGAGCTGGGCGCTGGCCTGGAGCTGATCGATGCGGAGTACACCGGAGAAGGTGGCATGAACCTGAACCGTGCTGGTGAAGGTTTGATCGCCATTGCCCTTCGGGATAAAGCGACGGTAAGCCTGGAAGTACGAGCCACGACGACGGTAACGCTGAGCGAGCAACTGACCCTGAGTGATGCGATCACTATACGGGAAGGTGTTGGGGTCAACGGCGTAGGTAATGGCCTTGGCTTAGCCTTCAATACGTCGGGTGCACCTGCGACCGCGCTTAATATCTTGTATCAGAATGAACCAAACCCAGTTACGCGTCAGGCCATCATTGGTTTCGAATTGGCAAAGGCTGGTTTGGCCACCATGACGATTCGAGATGTGGCCGGCCGGGTGATTTTGGTACGTGAAATTGATGCAATTGCTGGTGTAAACCAGCTTGCCTTCAATCGAGAAGACCTTGGCGCTAACGGGGTGTTAACCTACACGCTGATAGCGGGTGAATTCACTGCCTCTAAGAAGATGGTAGTGGTTCGGTAGATTTGCTGTGCCCGGGCGCTCACATATCCCTGCGGGGTGCTGTGAGGTCCTAAGAGAAGAAGCCCTGCTACTCCGGATGGAGTGGTGGGGCTTCTTACTAATGACTTAATTAGGATTTGTACGCGTCTTTAATCGCCTGTAAATTCCCGAATTTTTTCTTCCAGCCAGCTTTTTGAAGCCACATACTGCTCTTTACTTAAATCTCCTTTTAGCTTAGTAATGCCAGTTGCGTCTCCGGGTAACAGCCTGGTGAGGCGGCGGGTATAGAGGACGAGGTTTCGGTAGTGCTTGTCTCCTTTGTCCGTAAGTTCTTTGTGACGATTAAGGTAGGCAATTGTAGAGTCGAAGAAGGAGTCGAGTACCATGTCCTCGTCAAGCTCGTAGTAAATGGCCAGCAACATCATCTTAGTGTTAAGATTGAGCGTTGTGTTCTGGTACTCTACTTCCCTGAGATAATCCTGGGCAATGCTGAACTTCTTTTGGTAGAAGTAGATCATGGCCAGGTTATAGTTGACGGTATTTGCTCGATCAGAGTCATTTAGTTTATCCTGATACGTTTTGACGTAGTTTTCGGCCCAATCATATTCGCCAAGCTGCATCGCAATTTGCACCGTGTTTTTGAAGGCGCCAGGATCGATGGAGTCATTTTCGAAAGCGACATTGTGCTGTAAGGCGAATTTATACACGTCCAAGTACTCGTTCATGAATTCCCGGTTTCCTTTGGTGATTTTGACCACGCAGTAATTCAGTGCAGGAGGAATGTAGGCGTAACTGGGAGGTATCGACAGTTGTTTATCCTGGCCGAGAATGATTGATCTATACTGATAATAGAACTCATCAGCATCCGTTAAGGTGATCATCTTGTACATGTAGTAATAGATGGTAACCAGCGGTTCTTCCAGGTATACCTTTTTGTCATCCAGTAGGTTGACCACTTCTTCTGCAAGTAGGAGGCTATAGTTTTGTTTCTCGAAGTGCCCCCGGCTTTCGGCATTGACCGCGTCCTTGAGCTTGGAGATGATGAAGTAGATGTCCAATGCCCGACTAATCTCTTCTACGTTCGAGCGCTCATTGCGCCGCTGTTCAAAATTCAGCAGGGAGTGCTTCTTGAATTCCAATAAGTGTAGGTAAAGGTACCGCAGCGCATCGTCGGAACTGGAGACTGCAATCAGGTCATCCCAGTTTCTTTCGATGCCTTTGATCAGTTTTTCTGACCGCTGCTTCTCTAGTGCTGAGAAGTAAAGGTAGCGGCGTAGTTCTGGCTCTTGTTGCAAGGTCTCCTGCATCAGGAATTCCTTGATCAGCTTGAAAAGGTCAGAGGTGTACTTACGAAACCGGGTATCGTTGTAGGGCTTTATCTTGCCGAGTACTGCCTGCCATATTTCTTGCTTGTTCAGTGCTTTTCCACGGTCGAGCCGCTTGGTGATTTCTTCAAAAAAGAGCAGTAGGTCCTCATTTGCAGAAAAGAAGGGAGACTGAATCAATTTCCGACATCCACGCCGTTGTGCCCGGTCCAGACTGGCCAAAAGGCTAATTAACTTATTGGATTTTTCATTCATTGTTCACAAAATTACGACTTAACTCATTAACCGACAGTGAGCAAAGGCAGTAGTTGGTATTTTATTTTTTCACTAGATAAACGTAAAAAAATAGCAGAAGCTAGCTATACGTAGTACCTTCTTATTATATTGCAGTCCGAATTGCTTTTATAATCCCTCCTTCATGAACTTACGGCTACACAAGTTGGTATTGCTGTTCTGCCTGGTGGCCGCCTCTTATGGTGTGTCTGCCCAGGGGTTCGAGGAGGTTTTTGTGTTGGAAAACGAATCGTACACCTTCAATTTTCTGTCTCGTTTTCAGCCTGCAGTAGGCCGCTCCCCCGAACATGGGGACGTCACCGTCGAAGAAGATGCCGGTGCGCCTTCCAGCTACATCCTTACCTACACGCCGGATGCGAACTACCTTGGGGATGATGACTTCCTACTGGTTAGTTTTCCCTTCACCGTTAACGTAGCCTTTACTGAATTTGACATCACCGTCGCTAAAGCCGAGATGAAGGCTCGCCATGATTACGCCACGACTGGTGCCGGATCACCGGTAACGGTGGATGTTACCGTCAACGACTCTACTAATGTAGGCTTTATGACGGTTACTTCTGCGCCTACGGTCAATGCCGGTAGCGCTGAGGTAATCGATAACCAAATTGTATTTACGCCGGAACCTGGGTTCTCCGGGTTGACGGACTTGAACTACGTCGTCTGCTCTTCTGCAGGCGTTTGTGATTTGGGGACAGTCTCCGTGATCGTGCTCCCCGAAATCGGCAGTACCATTTCTGATACGATTCAGGTATTTATCAAAAGGAATGAATCTCAGTTCATCTTCGCTCCTGAGGATGCCACCTCTGTTGGCGAACCGGTTTTTGGTGCCATAGTCTCCGTCAATGGCGTAATGGCTTACCAGCCCGATGCTGATTTTGTCGGTGATGAATTCCTCTCCTACATTTCTCCGGGAGCATCAGCAGCTACCGTTTACCACATTACGGTACTGGACGTTGAGACGAACGACTTCGCCTTTGAAGACAGGGCCTACACCGCAGTTGGTTACGACACCAAGTTCAATGTTCTGCACAATGATCTATACGATGTGTTTGCCGACTGTATAGTCTTCGGAGCACCACAGTTCGGCAGCATTGTTGAAACTACCCGTAAGGGCGAAGTAATCTATACCCCACCAACTGGTTGGTCTGGTGTTGACAAGTTCAGCTACTCTTCCATGGCTCCCGGCTGTGATGGTGATCCTGAAGTACAAACCGTTTACGTTTTCGTCTCTAATTTTGCGCCTGCAGCCGAAGAGACTACCCTGACCACTCCCGCCGGTACGCCAATTGACTTGACGTACGATGCGCCAGGAGGTGATACGGAATGGTCGGTAATTGGACAACCCTCACAGGGAGTTGTCGTAACGAACCCCGTTACTGGCCGACTAAGCTACATCCCTAATCCTACCGCCGTTGGACAAACGGATCAGTTGACGCTGAGTTACTGCCTCAACGAAGATGAGGATGGTAATTGTGCCTTTAGTTCAGAAGTGACGGTTTTAGTAAACATTACCGCTGAGAACCCTAATGCCTGCGTTGATGAAGACTGCGTTTGGCCGGGGGATACCAATAATGACGGTATCGTTGACGTGGGGGACTTATTACCAATCGGTCTCGCTATGGGCGATACTGGTACGCCTCGTTTGAATGAAAACACTAGTAGTTGGGCCGCGCAATATGGAGAAGATTGGGAGGAAGACATCAATGGTCTGAACTTTAAGCATATTGATGCAAATGGGGATCAAATTATTAGCTCTCTGGATACACAGGTAGTGATGGAGAATATGGGGCTTCAGCACCGTCTTCGTACCGAGCACCTGGACTTCGCACCATTTGAAGTAAACTTCGCTGGGCCGCTGCTGGCTGAACCAGGAGACCTGATTTCTTTGGAAATCCTCGCTGGAAATTCGAACGTCGTGATTATCGATTTACCAGGATTCCGAATTCCGTTTGTCTATGACAACACTATTATTGATCCAAACCTTGTAAACATTACGTTTGGTGAGGACAGCTGGTTAAGCTACGACAGCCCCATTCTTGCGATAAGCCATAATGATACGCACAACGGTCGCCTTGATGCTGCTGTTACCCGTACAAGTAGTCGTCCTGCGACTGGCTTCGGTGTAGTAGGCCGGGTTGACGTTGTTATCATCGACCTTCCCGGATTTCTCGATACCTACGAAGGTGGCGTTGAGGGAAATACTGAAATTACCACCACCTTTGGGGGAGAGGCCGCAACGGTAATGAATGCTGCAGGTCACCTCAACGCAGTTAAGGTCAATCCCTTCGAACTAACAATCAAGCGTACTCCGGCTACTGAGGTCGGCGATTTCATCCCGGCAGAAGCAGCAGACTACCTCGATGAAAATCTACTTGCTTACCCTAACCCTACCGCCGATCAGCTGGTAGTTCACCTCAATGGCCAGCAGCGCTTCTCAGCACTGCAGCTTACCGACCTCACTGGCCGAACAATTCGGAACGAACAGGGGCTCGATACCAACCATCGGGAACTGTCTCTTGGCAACTTGCCTAATGGCCTCTACACCCTGACGATCACTACTGAAGATGGTGTGGTGAACCGGAAGGTGGAAGTGCTGCGGTAGATCGTAACTGCTAAGAAAAGTCTAAAGCCCTTCAACTTTAAAGTTGAGGGGCTTTGTATTTGGCAGTAGTGGTGTGTTAGGTCAATTTTGGGATACTACCGGCCCGTCACCCATGCGATAACCCAACGAATAAGCAGGGTTGTGCTTGATCCTACGCACCTACTACTTACCCCTCACTCGCTACGCCGTAGACTTCTAGCGCGATTGGATGTAGAATATCTCATATTGGTATTCTCCGTGCTTCTCTTCTTCTCTCTTTACTCCGCGCGAAAAGGGAGATACTTCTCGTGCGGAGAAGAAGGAGAATAGGAGAAGCGCGGAGAAAGAGATATTTGGCAGTCATCCGGTATTGCTATGCAAGTTGAAGGTAACTTGAGTACAACTCTAACTCTCTACCAAGGATTTCTCGTGAGGCTGGAATGAACTGCCTGGTCTACGGAGTACACAAAACGTGATATGGAGGAAGTCAGGATTTTAGAAGGTTCTGATGATCAAAGTCTCCGGCAGCAGCATAGAAATCAGGTAGTAATACTAACCAGCCCCGTCCCCGTAACCACACTTAATGGCATTACCTGGTATCCATCAAACTCAGCAAACATGGACATTGGGCGACCACCACTGATGGCAAGTAGGGTGTAGATGTTTTGAAAATCCTTCCCCACCGGCATAACCTCGCCGCTGCTGTCGACGATGATCGTTTGGCGGGGGCTTTTTACGGGGCGTACCTGCTGCAGATAAACGGGGTAGGAAAACAACCAGGGATTGACGGCGATGGCTTTTTTATAATTTCCACGTAAGTCGGTAAATGAGGTGTACCCCATTAGCCCGTCGTAGGCTCGTCCGCCGGGTATGGGGCCGGGGAAAACGGCCCGCTGTGGGTAGCTGCCCGGGTAGAAATGGATACTTCCGGTAAAGGAAGCTGCCAATGGCCAGGTTCGCTCAAAAGGGCGGTCGCCGAAGGTGTAGTCGAGGAGTAAGGCGAAGCGTCGGCTTTGCTCCCCGCGCAGCCAGGCGCGGCGAAAGCGGAGCTTTTCTTCCTGCCCTTCGACGACGCCCATGACCAACCAATGGTCTTCCAGGCCTGGGTTGGCGAGGATGTCCTCTTTTTTAGTACTGATGCCGGAGAATTGGAGTAACTCCTGGTGCTGGTTGGGAGAGAGTTGTTCCCGGTTTTTCCAGGCCCGGATAAAGAGGTGGAGGTCACCGAGGGTACGGGCGACGTCAGCTTCGGTGCCGTCGGTACCGAGGGCGGCGAGGCGGCGGAGTTTCCCGGCGGGGCCGGGAAGTTTGGTGTCGGTAAGGCGGGCTGCTGCTGCCAGGAATTGGTCTGGGCCCTGGGCCAGCGTATCGGCGATGCCCCGGCGGACAATGTCGAGTAAACGGACTTCCAGCTCCCCGACGCCTTCGTTCATCAGTTTTAGTCTGGTTCCGAGCCGGTCGTCGGCAGCAGCTTTATGGAGGACTGGTTTTGTCGTCTTTTCCGCCTGGAACTGAACGGATCGGACCCAGGAAGGCGGTTGGGTTACGGCAATACGTTCTTGGGTATTCTTGAGCATCAGCACCAGGGCGAGGCCATGGGCACAGGGGCGCTGCCGCGCCCGGCAGCTACAAACGTATTTCCCCGTGGTGAGCTGAACGGCGGATTCAATGGCCTTGCCCTGCGGGTTGGGGCCGTAGACGAACTCTCCCCAGAGCCATTGCCCGTCGCCGCCGAGTAGCCGCCAGCGGCGGCTGTAGAAGAGTTTACGGCCGGCCTCTAGGGACTTCGCGTCGGGTGCCAGGCGGAGGAGGTCGTCGGGGGAAGTGATCACAGTTTTTAGGATTCAGTTTTCAGAATTTAGTGTTCAGCGACCAGTATTCAGGGCTTAGTACAGGCAGGGGGCTTGTTCTTTGGTCCCTTTCCTTGCACCTGCGGCCGCGGCATGTTATTAGTCAGATAGTCACTTGGTGCTAGCGGAAATAAAGTAGGTAAGCAGTGGCAAATGGGACAACGAAAATGAAGGCATCGAAGCGATCGAGCAAACCACCGTGGCCGGGCAGCAGGTTCCCGCTGTCTTTGACGTTGACGCTGCGCTTAAGCATGCTCTCTACGAGGTCTCCCAAACCGCCGAAAATACCGACGATGACGGCCAAACCAAGCCATTGTGCCAGTGGAATTTCATCGAAAATGAAACTGAGCAGCCAACCAAATACGAGCGTGGTTACGAGGCCGCCAATGCTCCCTTCCCAGGTTTTCTTCGGGGAAATTCGCGGAAAGAGCGGCGTTTTTCCGATGAGGCTACCAGTGAGGTAGGCACCAGTGTCGTTAACCCAGGTAAGGATCAGCAGGCCGAAAACAATGCGGTGCCGGAAGTCGGGGCCGTCGAAAGCGATGAAGTCCACCAGGGCAAAAGGCAAGCCGATGTAGAAGAGGCCCAGGATCATGAACGCGATGTTGGCAAACGGGTCTTTGCTATTGCTGTAGAGTTCGTAGATGAAAATTGTAAAAACTAGGGGAGAAAAGACGACGGCGGAAATAGAAATGAAATTTTCCGGATCATTAATATGTAATAGTTTGAGCACAGTAACCAGCACGAAAGGCATGAGGCCCAGTGTGACACCGAATACTTTTCTGATCTTATCCCGTCGCGTATGGAGGTCAAGGGTGAGCCCAAGGAACTCCCACAGGCAACCGCCGGCGATAATGAGAAATAAAGTAGCGAAAGTATAAGGGCCGGTGAAATGACCGGCCGCCATGATGATTACAAAAATAACGGCCGTTACCAGCCTTCTCCAGAGTCCTTGCATGTATGATAAACTATAAGAATGGGGTATCCTATTTCGGACAATATAAGCAAGTAGAGGGATTATCACATTTTGCCAGGGCAAGTTGGCCAGGAAAATGACCGGAAGAGGAGGGCTGAGTCGGTGCGGCCAACGAAGTTGGCGTTTATGCTGAGCATAGTCGACTGGCGAAGCCAGCCGGGAAGCGCACTAGAGGTGCAAGGGACGTTAGGGGTAATCTTTATAGACGGCGGGCAACGGTACTAGCGATAATAACGTGATGTCATTGCAAGTTCAAAGCCCCGTGGTGCTTGCGAATAAATTTTGAACAAAATAGCTTAAATGTCTACCTTTAATTCTTCTAGCCGTTGCAGAACCATGTAGTTTGGAGCTTATAACGAATCCCTTATTATTCTTGATGTTGGATCAGACTATCTCATTGGAAGATATGGCGGTTGCCTGTTCAGTCGGGCAGGCGGCGGCGCAGCGCGGGTTGTACCAACGACTCTACCCGTACGTGATGAGCATCGCCCTCCATTACGCCGGGCAACGGGAAGAAGCTGAGGAGATTACGCAGGATTCATTCGTAAAGCTTTTTCGTCAGCTGGGTAAGTCGGTGCCAACCGGCTCCATTCGTGCTTACATGAGTAGGGTCGTTATTAATACCTCGATTGATCTGATCCGAAAGCGAAATCGACAACCGCGTACCGAAGAGATCACTGACCGGTCTTTGAGAAAGGCAGGGAGTACCCGCAACGCGGGAAGTGATCGGCTGGAAGAAGCAGAAATTTACCGGCTACTGCAAATGCTGCCGCCTGCTTATCGCCTGGTTTTTAACTTACACGTATTGGAAGGGTATACACATCCTGAGATTGCAGAAAAACTTGGTATTAATGAAGGAACGTCTAAATCAAACCTGTCCAAGGCCCGGAAAAAGCTAAAGCAATTGGCCAAGGATTTCTATCAACTAAATCAAGCTTACAACTTTGAATAAGCTCGAAAAACAATTACGCGCAAGCCGTGGTCGGGAAGTTCCTGACCTGACCCCCCCTACCGGAGGCTGGGAGGCAATTAACGCAGAACTCGGCACAGATCCCGCCGGGGAGCGGGCACCGGTATATGAACAGACGGTGCCTTCCTTGATTAAATGGTGGGGCAGCGGCGTGGGGGTCCTTCTCTTGGTCCTTGTGGCGGCATTGATGCCACTAGGGGGGGGAGCACCAGCGGAACAAGCGTTGGGGCTAGCCACAGAGGCGGCGTTGGCGGTAGCCAAGGCCGAGGTGGCTGATGTTGAGGGAATAACCGAGTTCTCTGAACAAAAGGAGGAGCAGCAGATGAACGAGAAAGTCATCCGTAACAATGAAGTAACCGACTCACCCGCAAGTGTGAAGCCGGATAAAACAATTAAACCTGCCGGTAAGACGATGATTGCCGGGCAGGGGGATAAAGTCGCTGTCGAGCAAAAGGTGGTAGTAGAACAACAGAGGGAACCCGTGGGCAGTAACCGTTCATCAGTAAAAGCAGCGGATAATAACGGCGCGGCAACGGATATTCCTGTAACCGCCCCGGCTTTATCCGGGAAGGAGGGTGATGGGGAAGAATCAATTGTTCTCGATACTTCACAACTTCGAACGGTTGCTCCGGAGGCGAAGCCCGAGGTTTTTGCTGATAGTAGCGGAGAGGTATACCTGCCACTAGAGCTGCCTTCGACCTTGTCCGGACTTACGCTAGTGGATCAATGGCCAACGGGGGTAATACCGGTGGTACACAGAAAGTTAAGTTTGTTTAAAAGCCGGCGATCCAAAGCTAGGCCCGAATGGCAATTCCACGGCTCCATTAGCGGCTTCATCGGAGAGGACTATGACGGTACCTTGGCTTATGACGTAGCACCGCCTGGCGGTTCGGGAATTTTCTTCGTGCGGCCCAGCGGTGGGCTTATCCACGTAGAGTCGGATGCCGTACGCGGCAATTCTAACCGATTGGAACAGATTTACATTAAGGCCGGGATCAACCGGCAAACAAGTTCCGGGTTTTTATTCCGGACTTCCGTTGGGGTGGTTCGTAGTAAATCATTTCAGGGCCGATCCTTGGGGATGCTTACGCCTGACGAGGTAGAAGTGAAAAAGGCGAAGGATGAAACCATCGTTCCGGTGGAAATTGGCCTGCAATACACTTTCCTGCGGCGGCGGCGGATAAAGCCTTACGCAGGGGTGCACCTGGTCGGGTATCTGAACTACTTGGGTGCCGGTGAGTCTTATTTTACGGAGGGTGCGACAGCGGAAGAAGGGCTGGTCAGCCGCTTCTCCAGTCAGGAATTTATTGCACTGATCCCCGACCTGGCGGTGACTTTAGGCTTGCAGTATCAGATTTCCAGGAAGATCTCTGCTGGCGTATTTCTTTGGGGAAATATAGGTGGCACTTTCTTCGTCCAAGCGCCATTTGGTGTAGAAGTTCGCTACTCCCTGAAATAAGCCCTACCTTTTAGCGGCAAAAAAAACGCAGTATTCCATGGCCAAAGGAAAAACGGATGATGATCTTAAGTTGTACTACTCCATCGGGGAAGTTGCTGACCGACTTGGCGTGAATGCTTCTCAGCTGCGTTTTTGGGAAAATGAATTCGCTCACATCAAGCCGAATAAAAATAGCCGGGGGGAACGACGATTTACGAAGGATAACATCCGGCAGTTGGAGCAAATTGAATATTTGCTAAAGGAGCGCGGGTTTACCATCGAGGGGGCACGAAAAGAAATTGCTGCCGGCAGAAAAGATACACCAGATAAAGAAGCCGTTATTGATCGGCTGCGAGCGGTTAGGGTACGACTAGTGAAAATGCTGTCAGAAGACTAATCGAAATACGGTATTACCTTCGTGGTTCATGGCCTATATAATCTATTACCTGTTCCTCTTGCCGTTAAGTTGGCTGCCGATGTCCGTCTTATACGGATTTGGGCGGCTGCTTTATCTACTAGGGTATCGAGTCTTCAAATACCGCAGAGCGGTAGTCTTTGACAACTTCAACGGATCGTTCCCGGAGTGGACCGAAGCGCAGGTCGAGGCGCAGGTGCGCCAGTTCTATCGCTTTTTTTTCAACTCGCTGGCCGAATCCATTAAGCTGTTTTCGATGAGCGAAGCGGAAACGGT
>JBLHRW010000134.1:0-11148 GCA_047626445.1 Neolewinella sp. | reverse complement strand
GCTTTTTTTTGCGCGGAAGTGGATGCAAAGCGGGAGAGAATTTGCCGATGTTTTCCACTATAGATTTCAGTTCACTGACCTTTTTTTTCCTCAGGTCGTCCACCGAGAAGATCCTCTTTAGCAAGCCCGTCCTTAAATTCGGTATGAACGGAGGCCAGCTTTTTAAGCTGCGCCGGAGAAACAGGGCCAGCCGTTCCAGGTCTGGCGTCCCGCCACAGCGTAATCTTTCCTACGCCCTAAGGTTGGTAAGGAGGTGGTAAAGAAGCAGATGGAGGCGTCAGCATTAGGTATATATCTATTCGCCCGGACCACAAAACACCTCCAGAAGCTATCCGTTCTCAAACAAACCGGCGAAATCCCTAACTTTGCCCCCTCAAAATCATCTCTCCAAAAATAAGCCCCCGCAAACAACCGTTAAAAAAGTCTTAACGGGCATCACGCCAGCCTCTAAAGGCGATTAATCTGTGGCCCCACCATTGATAAACTCCCCCCGGTGGGCATCATTTTCGGAATTATTAACAGCTACCATGCAACGAATCTTACGCAACTCTTTATGCCTGATGGCCCTATGCTGCCTGAGCCTATCCCTGAGCGCTCAAAATGCTTGTGTCATCGATGAAAATGGTGACGCCGTCACTCCCGGAACCGGTCTTCCGTGTGTGAATACGGTTGTCTCCGCGGTCCCCTTCCTACGCATCAACCCCGACGCCCGTGGTGGCGCCATGGGAGATGCCGGGGTAGCCCTCAGCGGTGACGCCAATTCTATGCACTACAATGCCAGTCGCCTCGCCTTCGCCGAGGAAGACTTTGCCCTGGGTGCTACGTATACACCATGGCTACAGGCATTAGGCCTCAACGATGTCTACCTCGCTTACCTCAGCGGCTACAAAAAGCTGAATGAGTTTGAGGCAGTAGGTGCCTCCCTTCGGTACTTCAGCCTCGGTGACATCCAGTACACCGACGTTAACGGCATGAACACCGGGACCGGCAAGCCAAACGAATTTGAATTCGCGTTAGCTTACACCCGTAAGCTAAGTGATCGGTTCAGCGCAAGCCTTACCGGTAAGTACATCAACTCCAACCTGGCCAGCGGCCAGGAAGTAAGTGGTGTTGTCCTCGAAGCCGGCCAAGCCTTTGCCGCCGACCTTGGTTTCACCTACCGCAACGACAACGTCCGGACCGCAGGTGGCAAGAAGAATAAATTTGCTATCGGTGCCGCCATCACCAACATCGGTGCGAAAATCACTTACACCCAGGATACGGTACGAGACTTCCTGCCCGCCAACCTCGCCATCGGTGCTGCCTACACCTTCCAGCTCGACGAGTACAACGAGCTGACCATCACAGCGGAGACCAATAAACTCCTCGTCCCTACGCCATGTGATGGTACGGACACCAACTGTGACCAGGACCAGATCGATGACCAATCTCCCATCTCAGGCCTGTTCAGCAGCCTCAGCGACGCCCCACAGGGCTTTGGTGAGGAGCTGCGTGAATTCACCTACAGCATCGGAGCGGAATACTGGTACGACAAGCAATTTGCCGTGCGTGCCGGCTACTTCACCGAGCACAGTACCAAAGGTGGTCGTCGTTACCTTACGGCGGGCCTTGGCCTGAAGTACAACATCTTCGGCTTAAACTTCAGCTACCTCGTACCAACCGGTAACCAGCGTAATCCGCTCGACAACACGCTTCGCTTCAGTCTCCTATTTGACTTTGGCGCCGCGGCCAGCGCACGTTAAAGTTTCCCCTCCAGTAGCTTTTTCTGCTTTCTAAACACAATTAAAAAGGGGCTGACCCCGTATATTGTAGCAGACGTCGGTTGCACACCGAACGTTCAAATATTTTTTTTATAACTGGGGTTTAGTTCAGGAGAGGTGTGGCACTTGTGCCGCGCCTCTCTTTTTTTGGCCAGGATGCTTAGGGACGCCGTACAAATAACTTACGCCTTTTGACCGTCTTATTTTGCCCTCACCGCACCTAAAAATCATTTCCGTAACAAAGGCTATGCAAAAGATTTTTAAGCGCAGTGAGAACAAAAGCGTCAGGTCAAAAACCAGTAAGTTATTTATACGGCGTCCCTTAGGCAGTTTTTTCTACCTTGCGTCAATTCGCTACTTAATGTCATTGAACTTACACCCATTTCCGCGTTTTTATACGCCGCCTTTAGGCAACACTCCTAAGCTGCCGCTAACCCGCAACGGTGTGCACAAACTTCCTGAAAAGGCTCTTGAAACCAAGCCCATTTCCTCGTTTGCCGAACTGATAATCCGGACAAATAGTAATGGTGCCCGCAGCCGGGGCATATGCGGCTTGTTACCAGCAATCTGCTTTCTCGACGGTACCGTCCGCCCACATGAGAAGACACTTCTGAAGCGGCTACAAAGGCAAGAGAAACTGGTCTTAGAAGATAAAGGGGCCCTGGGAAAACCTGTGTTACTCACAGTACCGAGCCTTAAAGATTGGTGGGCACAATCAGATATTCTACATGATTACCTCGGCCAGCCGTTCAATTTCAAGGGAAATGACAATGCTTACGAAGTACGCAGATACACTTCCAATGTATTGGACTTGACCGGTGACACACTTCCGACCCTTCCCCTTAAATTGCCTGCGTCGGGGCCGCTCTGCATCGCCGACGGCCACCACCGGGCCGAAACCCACGCCCGCCTGGGCGCAGCGGGCGTCCCCGGTTTCGAATACGTCCCCGTTTGTGTCATCGGTGCCGACGAGCTGACCATCGGTGCCTTCGCCCGGCTGATCGACGACGATCGGCCAATGGAAGAAATGCTTCCCTCGCTCACCCCGTTTTTTGAGGTCGAACTACTGAATACACCACTGGCTCCCAGCAGGCCCGGTGAATGGCTGTTGCTGCGCAACGGTAGCTACTACCAATTACGCAGAAAAGGTCCTTCCGCTCCCGTCGACGTCGAATGGTTGGAACACACTGTGCTACCTGCAGTCTTTGACATTACCGATACTCGCTCCGATCAGCGCATCACTTTTGAACCCGTCGAAAATACGGCGGAGGGCCTCGTTGATTTCACTCCATCATCAAAATATACCTGCCTGGTTGGCTTCCCTTTGCCTACGAGTACCTTTTTCGCAGAAATCGAGGCAGGCAGGATACTACCACCCAAGAGTACCCGATTTGAACCTAGGGTGCCTAGTGGGTTGGTGGTTTGGAAGCCCTGAAAATAGGAACCCGCTAATTGCTACCCCCCGTCTCCACCTAAGAAGGCCAAAGCGGGTTCAAACGTTAAGAAAGAATTAAACAAGACAGCGTTATAGTTGCTCTTCTTCATCATACTGCATGCTCTCCCGCTTCACAAAGGGAATCTTGAGCATCTGCCCGATGTTGGAATGGTCCGCGGTATCCATGTGCGTATCGACACCGTAAACGAGCTTGTGGTTATCGACGGCAGCATAGGTGCCCAAGAGTTTGTCCCAGAAGCTGAAGATATTGCCAAAGTTCGTATCCGTATAGGGCATCCGGTAATGATGGTGTACACGGTGCATATCGGGGGTAACAAAGACCGGGCTCAGTACTGTGTCGAGCCACTTAGGCACCACGATATTGGCATGGTTGAATTGGGACAACACCACGCTCATACTCTGGTACAGAAAGACCAGCCAGATGGGTGCACCGACGATCAGTACGGCGGCAGTCGTAAAGACAAACCGGATCACACTCTCTCCTGGGTGGTGGCGGTTGGCGGAAGTGGTATCGATGTGCTGATCCGTATGATGGACGAGGTGGAAGCGCCAGAGTAAAGGAATGCGGTGTTCCGTCCAGTGGGCGGCGTAGGCGCCGATCAGGTCCAATAATGGCAGCCCAAGGAGTAGCGTCGCCCAAAGGGGCATATCCAGCCATTGCAGCAGCCCAAAATTAGCGGTAACCACCCATTCACTTGTTGTCACCAGAATAAAAGCAAGAACGAAATTGACCAGGATAGTGGTAAGCGTAAAGAAGATATTGATACCGGCATGTTTCCATTTTCCGTAGTTGGCGGAAAAGAGCGGCACCGCACTTTCGATCAGCCAGAAAATGGTGATTCCCCCCACCAGGATCAGGCTGCGATGGGAGGAGGGGATGTCGGTAAAGTATTGCACGATCGTTTCCATGAGGGTAAAATACGGCTTGCATTTGTATTATTACTTGGTGGGGGCGTCATCGTAGGGCAATCGCAAGGTCCAGGTCCAGGAATGAGCTTCGCTGCTGCCTGCTCCGGTGTATTCCGCCCTTTATACCACAGCGTTCTTGAGATTCCCCTGGGAGCTTACGCTTCGATTGCTTATTTTTTTGGCTAACTTTGCCCTGCCTGAGCGGACTGCAACTCTTGCAACAACTGCAACTCTTGTGCCCATGTTAAAACGCCTTTTTCTCAGCGAGCGCGCCATGCTCACCGCCATCATCATCAACGCAGTGGTGATCTTTGCGCTGTATTTCCCTGAGCTTCGGGCCAATTGGTGGCTGTTGGCTATTGACCATGCCTTCATCCTTTTCTTCCTGGCGGAATTGATCGTAAAGTTGGTGATACTGAAGCCGAAAGAATATTTCAGCACTGCCTGGAACCGGTTCGACTTCATCATCGTGATGGGCAGCCTGCCGGTGTTTCTGGAAGGTTTCCTGGACGTCCCTGATGCCGCCGGCCTCCTGATCTTGCTGCGTTTGTTCCGCCTGATCCGCCTGGTGCGGTTCCTCCGGTTTATCCCGAACATCGAGCAGGTCATGGCGGGCCTCGGCCGGGCGATGAAGGCCTCCGTTTTCGTATTGGGTGCCCTGGTTTTTCTCAATTTCATGCTGGCCATCATTACCTGCCATTTTTATGCAGATATGGCGCCACAGTATTTCGGCAACCCTTTGGTCAGCATTTACAGCATCTTCCAGCTCTTCACCCTCGAAGGGTGGAACGAGATTCCAGCCGCCATCGTAAGCAATACCGATAGCCCAATGACCATCGGCATGACCCGGTTCTACTTCGCTATCGTCGTCATACTGGGCGGTATTTTTGGCATGAGCCTGGCCAACGCCGTTTTCATCGACGAGATGATGATGGATAACAACAAAGACCTGGAAGACAAAGTCGATGCGCTGACTGATGAGATCCGGGCATTGCGGCGGGATTTAGGAGATAGGAGCTAGGATTTAGGAACTAGTTTGCTAGCTCCTAGGTCCTAGGTCCTAGTTCCTAATAAGGCGCGGTCGCAGGTGCAGAGGAAGGTAATTAAGCAAAGTAAACAGACACGGTCTCTACCGATGTCCATGCGGTACTTACGGCTTCGGGGATAGCACCGAACACCCTACCTTCGCCTTATGAAATTCCTCTCCCTGGCCTTCCTGCTTCTTTTGTTTGCCTGCTCGCCCTCCGCTCCGCACCCGGAGTCCGGGCCGATAGCAGCAACCTTGCCGCCGCCCCCTGCTGCTCCAACTTCCCCTGCACCTGCGGCCGCGCCCCCTGCCCCAGATACTTTACCTGCCCCTCTGATGCCGATCACCTCTGACGCACCAGCCATTCCCAGCCAGGCTTACCTCACCGGAAAATTCGACCCCAACAAACACCCTGATTTCGTTAAAGTCGCTGCGAAATACACCGACGGCGATCCTTACGTTTTGCACCAGGACACCTACGCTAATTTCGAAGCCATGCACGCTGCCGCAAAGGCGGATAGCGTAAAACTGGTCATGGTATCGGCCACCCGAAATTTCAAACGGCAAAAACAAATTTGGGAAGCCAAATGGAAGGGCCAGCGCCTGCTGGAAGGCAAGGAAAAAGCCAATGAAGTCTATCCAGATCCGGCAGATCGTGCCCGGGCCATCCTCCGCTATTCTTCCATGCCTGGTACCAGCCGCCACCATTGGGGCACCGATATTGACCTGAACGCCCTCAACAACGCGCATTTCAAATCAGGTGAAGGCAAAAAGGTCTACGATTGGCTCCTCGCCAACGCCGCCACCTATGACTTTTGCCAGCCTTACACCCCGAAAGGCGCCGAACGCCCGCAGGGCTATGAGGAAGAACGCTGGCACTGGAGCTACCTGCCCATCGCTACCCAACTGACCGATTACGCCGTTTCCCAAATGAAAGACGCCGACATCGCCGGCTTCGCCGGCGCAGAAGCCGCCACGGAGATCAGAGTGATCAAAAACTATGTGCTGGGAATAAACACGGAGTGTTTATAGCTAAGGGACGCGAATTAAATAAAACGTGTTTCTTGACCTGACGCTTTTGTTCTCGCCGTTCTTGAAAAATTCTTTGCATAGCCGTAGCTACGGAAATAATTTTTAAATTTGGTGAGGGCAAAATAAGACGGTCAAAAGCCGTAAGTTATTTATACGGTGTTCCTAAGGAGTCGAACAGTCTCTGACTCCTTGACTACTTGACTATCTGACTAACCTTCCGTCCACTAAGCCCTCGCAATGGCGGCATCCCCTCGTACCCCAGTCCGAATTCTACTTCTACGGGTCCGACGGGCGCTTTCACTGGTATGTTCACAGTTCCGGAGTACAGTTTTGTTGGCTTACTTGGCATCAGCACGGCGGTATCGAGGGGCCTCAGGCGCTCAAAATCCATGGAGCCATCAGCGTAATGGAAGATAACGAAAGGTTCCAACAGCAGTGGGCGGGTAAGCCCGAAACGACGGGGAACGGTTCCTACGATTTCCACGGCGTGACGCTGGCCCGGGCGAACAGTATCAGGTAAGGCCTGCGGCGTGACGATCTCAAGTTGCTTGGCGACCTGAAAATCTGAGATACGCGCGGTCAGCATGTCTCGTGTTTGGGTCCGGAACGGTTCTGCAGCGGGGTAATCCCAGGTTCTCTGTCCCAGCAATAGGACTTCCTGGCCGTGGAAGATGGTATCTGCCGTCCACAGGTCATATTGGTTTAGGCGATACTGGACGTCGGTAAACGTCCACGAGGGGTTACCGGAATAAAATTCATAGAGGGAAGCAAAGCGATAGCTGTTCTGAACCATTACGGGTAGTCCGTTGGCCCGTTCGGCCAGTTGTTCCGTCCATGGTTCATGGTCAAAAGGTTTCTCGAAGGGGAGCCAATCGCGCGGGGCCATTAATAAGAGTCGGGCCAACAGTAAGATTGCGATGGTAATAATCGCTAGAAAATATATGCGTGGCTGCCACGCTGGAAATCGGTCCTTCGCCGTTGCGTAGAGCAGATAAACCAGCGGGATACTAAGTAGAGCCGTCCATTGTGCTTCCGTCCCACCCTTAGTAGTGGTATAGAGGAAAAACAAGACGAATCCGACGACCAGCCAACGACACACGGTGGCGAAATCCGGCGTTTCCGTGCGCTTGGTCGCCAATAATTCCTTCAATCGTATCGGCCCTGACTTGACGAAGGTCATCACATAATGGAAGAGCAATAAGGGGCTAAAGATGACCAGCTGATTGGCCAGGTATTCCAGGGTAAATTTTAGTTCATAAGCGTCGTTCCGGCCACTGAGGTGGTAGCGAAAGGAGGGAAAATCATTAGCGTACTGCCAATACAAGTGCGGCAGGAACAATGCTGCCCCGCCCAACGCGGCCACCCAGGCACCTGGCTTACGCAGCAGCCACCAGAGGTGCGGCAGCACGGTAAAAAAGATCAGCATCACCCCGTGGTATTTGCTGTAAAGGAGGCCGGCCATCGTTAGGCCCCAGAGCGCACCATTGGCCAGCGTTGGGCCGTGTAAAAACCGGCGATACGCCAATAGATACAGCACACTGAAAAGCAGCAGCGGCCCGTCGGGCGTGGCAATAAAGCCATAGACGTTGAGAAAAGGTTGCGCGGCGATTAATGCGGCGGCCAACCAGAGTAGTCGTCCCGTCGGGCGGCCAAGCAAATGCCACATTCCGGCCACCGTAGCGGCCCCGGCCAATACGTGTCCCAGGCGGAGGCCTAAGGAGCCTGGCAACCAATCTCTTCCCAGACTGATCAGCATGGCGACGGCGGGCGGGTGGTCAAAGTACCCCCAGTCCAACTGCCCGGCGTACATCCAATAGTAGGTCTCATCGGCATCAAGTGGTGTGAAGGCCGCCTGCAATAAGTTGAGCACAAGCCATACCAGCAGAAACCAAACGGGTGAGATCTCTTTACGAGGTAATTCCATGGGGCGAAGGTAGGGATGTAGTCAGAGAGTCAAGCAGTCAAGCAGTCAAAGAGTTGGCCAGACTGTTTGACTATTTGACGCGCTGACGCGCTGACTTTCTACTATTTGACTACTTTTGTCCCATGTATCTTAAGACCCTGTTCCTTGCCTGCGTACTGCCCCTAGCACTTTTTTCCTGCAAAAACGAAGCTTCCGTTGTGGACCCTATAACGCCTGCCGTCGACATTTCCGAAGCACTGCTCGGAACCTGGGAAACAATTGAAGTAAAAACGGAATCACCTACCTACCAAGGGCTCGATACGACCATCTACCAAACCATACGGGAAGCAGACTGGGGGCGCCTTTATGGTGTACGCCCTTCCCGGACTCATTATACCGCTGACGGAAAACTTAAGCGTACTTACTACAACGTCAAGGGCCAAATAACCGATATTACCAACGGCCTCTGGAAGGCCAAGGGGACGGACAGCCTACTGGTTATTGAACCAAACACTACCCTCAACTACCGATACGAACTCAACGGTGATCGCTTAACCCTTACCGGCACCATTGACTGGGATTTTGACGGAGAACAAGACGATAAATACCGGGCGGTGCTCCGGCTGGTTTCGCGTACGAACTAAAGTAAAGACGGATTTTTCGCAAATACCATCGTTGGATTTATCCTCTGTTTCTCTGGCAACCATATGCCCCTATGTTGGCCTTGGGGGGCGCAGTTCAAATAGCTCCTGCATTAAATTCGGTCCAACTTTAAAGACAAAAACATTTGTCGGCAACTGGCGAAAATAACAAGCGAAAATTCGCTACACCCTTGCGCGTGTAAACAAATAATTAGTAGAACCTTAATATTTTCGACCTAAAACCTATACCTTAGCGGTAACCAACGAATAAACTAAGTCCCTTTTTCTCAAAAAACCAAGGGCCTTTCAGTTGAATCTCTGCCTTAAAACCAGGCGATAAGCCGGCGGAAATCAACGCTCCCATATCTGAAACAACAAGTTAATAAAAAGCTATTCCCTGTCGGGGGGGATGGCCGCTTCAGGGTGCCTTGCACCTTGAAAGTTTACATCGTCGTATGCATTTTTGTCAGTCCCGGCCTGGCCAACCAACATAACTCGCTTTTTTATGAAATCAATTTATTTCACGCTGGTCATCGCCCTGTTGGCGTTACCCGTATTTCTTCAAGCCCAGATGGTTTCCGGCACGGTAACCGATGGCAACGATGCCGTTATCGGCGCCACCGTTAGCCTTGGCTCAACTGGTACCGTAACGGATATCGATGGTAAGTATAGCCTTGACCTCAAAGCTGCGGGCACCTATACCTTCACCATTAGTTACATCGGCTACGAATCCATTTCGGAAACGTTTACGCTTGCTGCAGGTGAAAACAAGACTTGGGACGTAGACCTGGAACTTGGTGCCACCAACTTGGAAGAGCTCGTCATCGTAGGTTCACGTACTGCGCCGCGCTCGAACACTACTTCTGCCCTACCAGTCGACGTCTTCCGGGCCAAGGACCTTATCTCTACCGGCCAGACAACCTTCGACAAGGCGCTGCAGTACCGCGTACCTTCTTTCAACACCGTACAGACTCCGGTCAACGATGCAACGTCACTGCTTGACCCTTACGAGATCCGTAACATGGGACCTAGCCGTACGCTCATCCTGATCAACGGTAAGCGTAAGAACCTCTCTGCTCTCCTCTACACCCAGACTTCTCCGGGACGTGGTGAGACCGGTGCTGACATCTCCGGTATTCCCGTAGACGCCATCAAGCGCATCGAAATCCTCCGCGACGGTGCCTCCGCACAGTACGGTTCCGACGCCATTGCGGGTGTAATGAACATCGTCCTTAAGGACAACGACGAAGACGGCTCCTTCACCCTACGTACTGGTATTACCAGCGAAGGTGACGGTGAGATGTTCGGCATTTCCCTGAACAATGGTTCCAAGATGGGCCGTGACGGTTTCATCAACTACACACTTGACCTAAGCAAGACCGAACTGGCCAACCGCCCAGGAACAGTCGACGCTGCCGGCGAAGCCGGTGACTTCAGTGCTGCACTCTCCGACGTACAGGCCTTCCTTGCCGATCGCCCCGATGCAGGTAACGTCAACGGCTCCCCAGAGACGACGGCTTCCAAGTTTGCTGTCAACTTTGGCAACAAGCTGACGGATAACACCGAGATTTACGGCGACGCCGCTTACATCTACAAGCGCGTCAACTCTTTCGCCAACTACCGTACGCCTTACTGGCGTACCGAAGAATCGTTCCCTTACCTGGCCGACTTCTTCCCCGACGGAGAAAACGGTGAGTACGTCGGTTACGTACCTACTTTCGAAGGTTTGTTGAACGATTACAACGCTACCCTCGGCTTCCGCACAGAGAAGGACGGCTGGATCGCTGACCTTAGCTTCACCGTTGGTGGCAACCAACAGACCTACAAAGTCAACGACTCGCACAACCGTAACGAAGTATTGACTCCTAACTGGATAGATGCGAACGGCGATTCATTCCAACAACCAGAAGAAGTTACTTACGCACAGACATACCGTGAGAACAGTCCCATTACCTTCGATCCAGGTGGCACCCGCTTCACCCACACGGTTGGTAATATCGACATCACGCGCCGCCTGTCCGATAAGGTCGGCATCGCTTTCGGTTCCGAGTTCCGCAACGAAAATTTCACCATCATCGAGGGTGAGCTTTCCAGCTACGAAGCTGGCGGTGCCGACTCCTTTGCAGGTGCTGACCCCCGTAACTCCGGCAAATTCAACCGCTACAACTTCGGTGGTTACGCTGATGCGGCTTTCGACATCACCGACGACTTCCTCGTGAACGCTACCGTTCGTTTGGAAAACTACTCTGACTTTGGCAACGCCTTCGTTTACAAGGTAAGCTCGCGCTATAAGTTCAACGAAGACAAGATCACGCTTCGCGCGTCCTTCTCTACCGGTTTCCGGGCACCTACCCTGCACCAGATCTTCACCCAGAAGGCCCAGTACAGCTTCGTTCCCGGCCAGGGCATCCAGGTTGGTG
>JBLHRW010000133.1:0-11181 GCA_047626445.1 Neolewinella sp. | reverse complement strand
GCTCGTGCAGTTCTTTGAGCAAGTCGAGGTCGACGTCAGCCACGAGGATCATTTCTGTGTTGGGGGTAGCTTCGGCTTTTACACCGTTGCTTGGGAAAGCGAAATCACAGGGGGTGAAGACCATGGACTGGGCGTACTGAATGTCCATATTGTGCACCTTCGGCAGGTTACCGACGGAGCCGGCGATGGCGACGTAGCACTCGTTTTCAATGGCCCGGGCCTGCGCACAGTGGCGGACGCGGCTGTAGCCGTTCTGGGTATCTGTGAGAAAAGGGACAAAGAGTATGTTCATTCCTTCCTGTGCCAGGAGGCGTGGCAGTTCAGGAAATTCGACGTCGTAACAAACGAGGATGCCAATTTTTCCGCAGTCGGTGTCGAAGGTTTTCAAATAATCGCCTCCGGTCATCCCCCAAACTTTAACCTCATCGGGGGTAACGTGCAGCTTGTAGAATTTCTCTGTGGTGCCATCGCGCTTACAGAGGTAGCCTACGTTGTACAATGTTCCGTCTTCCATCGAAGGCATGGAACCGGTAATAATGTTGATGTTATACTGGATGCTGAACTCGGAAAATTTCTTCACGATGGGTTCGGTGAATTCTGCCAGCTTACGAATCGCGTCCGGCTCAGAGAGCTCGTTGTAAGCCGCCATCAATGGGGCGTTAAAGAATTCTGGGAACAGCGCGAAATCGGAGTGGTAGTTACTCACCGCTTGCACGAAATACTCCATTTGTTCGATCAATTCATCGAGCGTCCGGTAGGGGCGCATTTGCCATTGAACCAGCCCGAGCCGAACCACGCTCTTTGCGGTGGTTAGTTTCTTAGTCGGAACGGAATGATACACGTTGTTCCACTGCAAAAGCGCAGCATATTCCTTACTCGCAGAATCCCCTTCCAGGTAATTTCGGATGACCCGCTTTACGACGAAGTCATTGGCAAACTGGAAGTTGAGCACCGGATCGTGAATCTCCCGGTTTTTCACCTTTTCGATATACTGCCGTGGCGTCATCTCTTCGGCGTGCTCGTGGTACTTCGGTAAACGGCCGCCAAACATGATGCCTTCCAGGTTCAGCTCTTCGCAGAGTTCCTTGCGGTAATCGTACATCCGCCGCCCCAGGCGGAGCCCTCTGAATTGTGGCGCGACGAATACATCGATGCCGTAGAGCATATTCCCTGTTTCATCGTGGGTATTGAAGGTATAGTCGCCGGTGATCTCTTCGTAGGTATGCTGGTCTTTGAACCTATTGTAATCTACAATAATACTCAGGGCGCAACCGGCCAGCTCCCCGTTGATCAGGATGGCGATTTGTCCGGCAGGGAAGACGTCGATCAATTTTTGAATCTCATGGCGTTCCCAGGCGGAATCGGGCAAGACGGAATAGGCCTCTTCCATGAGGGCTTTGAGCTGCTTGTACTCCTGAATATGGAGATATTTAAGCTCAATTTTTTCAATCTGATCAGCTGAAATCGGGTCGGAAATAGAAGGCATGTATATCATTTGGTTATTGACATAACGCCTTACTGGAGATTTTGTGTGGTGGGGTGCTTTGGGCTGCTACTCAGCGGGTGGTTCTCACCGAGGCTGGCACTGGGGCGAACAGCGTCGTTGTTGGACGAGACGATTGATTACACGGACGCTAGTACAGTGTAATTGGACGAATCAATGTGGACTAACGTTGGCAGAACCAGCGCTGTTTAATTAGCCGAGGTAACTGCGCAGCAGGTGCTTATTGCGGCTGCGCCGCAACCGTCGGATGGCCCGTTCTTTAATTTGGCGAACGCGCTCGCGGGTGAGGTCGAATCGTTCGCCAATTTCTTCGAGGTTAAGCTGCTGCTCACCGTCTAGGCCAAAGTAGCAAGCCAGGACGGTACGCTCGCGGGGGGCGAGCATATTGAGGTTGGACACGATCTCCTTGGCCAGGGACTCACCCATGATCTTCACGTCGGGGTTGCTCTTCCCGTCAGAGGAGAGCGTATCGAGCATGGTGATGTCGGAGTCGTCTCCGGCAACGGGGGCGTCAAAAGACAGGTGGCGCATACGGCCACGGAGGGCACGTTCGACGTCGGAGAGAGAAACACCCAGCACTTCCGCCAATTCTTCCGGTTCGGGGTCTCTTTCGAATTCCTGCTGGAATGCGGCGATGGCCTGGGTTACTTTGGTGTATCCGGCAGCTTTGTTGTTTGGCATCCGTACCAAGCGGCTGTATTCGACGATGGCCTGCATAATACTTTGGCGGATCCACCAAACGGCGTAGGAGATAAATTTGAACCCACGGGTCTCATCAAAACGTTTAGCAGCCTTGATCAAGCCCACGTTTCCTTCGTTGATCAGGTCAGCGAGGCTGAGCCCCTGGTTCTGGTATTGCTTAGCAACGGAAACGACAAACCGAAGGTTGGCTTTGGTAAGCCGCTCGAGGGCCATCTCATCACCTGCCCTGATTTTGGCGGCTAATTCTGCTTCATCCTCAGGCGTCAACAAAGAAATCTTGCCAATATCCGACAAGTACTTCTCCAAAGCGATGCTCTCACGGGAGGTTATTTTATTACTAATCTTTAGTTGACGCATTGGTATGATCCTTTACAAAGCTTACGGGTATAACCTAAATATGACCTAATATACTAAAATTTTCGCCGGGGGGCTGCAAACTAACCGATTTAGCTGATTCCGGTACTTGCTTCCCCTTTCTTCTAACAACAAGAACGATTTCTGCCGTAAAGAGGTTGCATAAGTTAACGGAGCAACCTTGCTATATTCCGGCCATTGCTTCTATGAGGGATGGGAAATAAATAAACCACAATTTTTGACCGCCTTATTTTGCCCTCACCGCACTTAAAAATTCTTTCCGTAGTTATGGCTATGCAAAGAATTTTTCAAGAACGGTGAGAACAAAAGCGGCAGGTCAAAGAATCACGTTTTATTTAATTCCCATCCCTTAGACGTTCTTTGCACCTGTACTTCGACTACGCTCAGCATAAACGCCAACTTCGTTGGCCGCGCCAAATTGAAGCTACCGGGAATTTCCAAGACAAAATTCAAGCCTTTTCCATGCCTTCCCTTTTTTCTTCTCTTTTTGGCCTAAGATGCCCTACTTGCCGCCGCGGGGACCTCTTCCCAACCAGTTCATTTTCCTTCAGTAAGCCGTTCCTGCAATGGGACCACTGCCCGAAATGTGGACAGAACTTCTTCCCGGAGCCCGGTTTTTACTACGGTGCCATGTTCATTTCCTACATCGGATCCGCATTTTTCTGCCTGGGGTTTGTGATGCTTTTACACTGGATACTCGATTGGTCGATTGCCGGCTCCTTTGCTGCCTTACTGGCGGTGGCCGGGCTGTTATTCGTCTGGTGGTTCCGCTTTTCCCGTTCCGCCTACTTCCACCTGGTAACGAAATACAAGCCAGAAGTTACGCAAGCCGTTGATAACGGGAAACTTAACGTTCCCGCACCGGAAGCCACCAGTAAAAACTAGATTCCCCTCCGCAACAAAAACCATGCGGTAACATCCCAGGTGTTTCGGCTACTTTCGTGTTGCAGCATGACCGCGCCAGTACTGTCCCCAGTTACACGCTTCCGTCTTACCGCGCTCTAAACACCCATTATCACTGGAGCACCTAAAGGTAGGGTGTTCAATTAACTTTAGCTGACCGCGTTTTTGGGTCACACCTCCGAGGAACTTTTCAAACTGGGCTAACGCCCGTTTGAAAAGATGCCTCGGAGGAGAACCCAAAAACACTAACGCTGATGAGGTCTAGCGGAGCGTTTTCTCCTCCGAGGCATCTTTTGAAAACAGTAGGCGTTAGCCTTGGTTTTCAAAAGTTCCTCGGAGGTGTAAAACGTGTAGCGGGTTAATTGAACACCCTACACCTAAAGGCTACAGGAAGGTGGAGTTTGCGATCTCCGAGAACGGGTGCTTTGCGGGTGGTTTGGTGGTCCACTAGTACAGTGTAACCGCGTATTTATTCTGCTCGGTCGAAACCATAAAATGAAAAGCATAGCGAGTCATTCTTGGGTCCAAACGCTCGAAGCGACTACCTTGCACCCCTACAACAACTCCAAGCCCTACCCCATGGCCAAAAAGAAAAAACCCCAAGGTTCCAGCTTCTCCTCTAACGATAGCGCGTCTGATAATCCGTTCGCGGCCCTGGCCGGATTAGGGGCAAGCCTTCCGCCTGCTCCTAAAAATCTTCCCGAAGAGACCAGTAAGGGCGCGGCCGCAGGTACAAAAAAGGCAGATAAAAGAGCAAAGATGCCCATCCGGGTTCAGCTTGACCGGAAGCACCGTCGTGGCAAAGAAGCTACGATCATTACCGGATTTATCGGTGCACCGGACCAACTAAAAGCATTAGGTAAGTTGCTGAAGACCAAATGTGGCGTCGGCGGTTCTTCCAAGGATGGAGAGATCATCATCCAGGGCAATAAGCGGGATAAGGTGATGGAAATTTTGTTCAGCGAAGGATATACGGGGGCTAAGAAAAGCGGCGGGTAGCCCACCCTACTACAACTTTTTAAAAAGTTGTAGTAGGGTGCCATTACCTAACCCAAAACACTCCGCTACGACTTTTCGATAAATCGTAGACGCGCCCAACGGACTAATAGCCCCAATTACCCCTTCCAACTGCTCTTCAACCCACAAGTCAGGTTAAAGACCATTTTTTTCGAGGTGGAGTCTTCGTCAGCAGTGTAGTAGCCTTTGCGCAGAAACTGGAAGGTGTCTCCGGCTTTCGTTTTGGCGAGGGCCGGTTCTCCTTTTGCGGTGATAATGGTAAGGCTTTGCGGATTAATGAAATCCATAAAGTCCTTGTCTTCATGGTCCATTGGAGTGGGATCGGTGAAGAGTTTTTCGTAGTTACGTACTTCGAGGTCAATGGCGGTAGCAGCGTCCACCCAGTGGAGGGTGCCCTTAGCTTTGATGCCGGAAGTATCGTTGCCCGAGCGGCTTTCGGGGTAGTAGGTTGCGTTGATCTGGGTGACGTTGCCGTCACCGTCTTCCTCATGCCCCTCGATGCGAAGGATGTAGGCGGCCTTAAGCCGTACGTCCTTCTCCGGTGCCATCCGGAAGTATTTCCGATTCTGTGGCTCTTTGCGGTAGTCTTCGCGTTCCACCCACAGCTCACGGCTGAAGGGGATTTCTCTGATACCACGGGATTCATCCTGCGGGTTATTATCCGCCGTCAGGATTTCGGCCGTTTCCGGGTAGTTGGTGATCACCAGTTTCACCGGATCGAGCACTGCCATGTAGCGGTCGGCATTTTCGTTCAGTACTTCACGTACGCAGTGCTCCAGGAAGTCGAATTCCTGCTGGTTGTCCCGTTTGGTCACGCCCGTTCGGATGCAGAAATTTCGCAGTGCTTCGGCGGGATAGCCTTTACGGCGCATACCGGCCAGCGTTGCCATACGCGGATCGTCCCAGCCGGCGACGACGCCCTCCTCGACGAGCTTCTTGAGGCGGCGTTTGGAGGTAATGAGGTAATCCACGTTCATCCGCGCAAACTCGATTTGCCGGCTGGGAAAAATCTCCAGCGACTCGATGAGCCAGTTGTAGAGGTCGCGGTGGTGGCGAAATTCCAGGCTGCACAGCGAGTGGGTAATCTCCTCCAAGGAATCACCCTGCCCGTGCGCGAAGTCATAAAGCGGGTAGATGCACCATTGCTCCCCAGTACGGTGGTGGGCTTCGTGCTTAATTCGGTAGAGTACGGGGTCCCGAAGCAATAGGTTGGGGTGCGCCATGTCAATCTTAGCCCGCAGTACTTTGCTTCCGTTAGGGAATTCGCCGGCCTTCATGCGTTCGAACAGATCGCGGTTCTCCGCAACGGAACGGCTGCGATAGGGGCTATTAGTTCCCGTTTCGTCAATGTCTCCTTTTTGTGCGGCGATTTCTTCCACCGTAGAATCATCAACAAAGGCCAGGCCTTTATCGATCAGTTTTAGGGCTAAATTGTAAAGCTCGTCAAAGTAATCAGAGGAATAGCGAGTTTCGCCTTCCCACTCATAACCTAACCACTTGATGTCGTTTTCTATGGCCTCTACAAAGTGGGTCTCTTCGGTTGATGGGTTGGTATCATCCATCCGGAGGTTAGACTTCCCACCGAACTTCTTGCCAATCTCGAAATTGATCACAATCGCCTTGGCGTGGCCGATGTGGAGGTAACCGTTCGGCTCGGGCGGAAAACGGGTAAGGATCCTACCGGCATGCTTACCGTTATTCAGGTCTTCGACGATGAATTCTTCAATAAAATTGTCTGCTTCCGGCTTGTTCATTCGGTCTTTCTTTATGATCCTTATAGGATGGGCCACAAAGGTACAAACAGGCGGTGGAATGCAAGAGTTGCAGGGCAGTAGTTCGTCGTCTGTAGTAGGTAGTTCATAGCAGGACTAAGCTCATTACGCGACATCGACTACTGACTATGAGCTATCTACTAATTTGGGCGCGGCCGCAGGTGCAATTTGAGGTTTTGAAGCATAGGAAGGAGGCCAGGGCTGCTGCGCAGCTGATTCGTTTCACAGCGGGCAGCACGGAGGGATGTACTGAGATTCCAAAGAAGAACGGGCATTTGGAGAAGCCCTCAGGATTAATGCTTAAAATTGGTATCCAGGGTGAAATTGTAAAGGTATTTATATGCGCTGATCGCCGTCCGCTGTATTAAGGGACGCCGTAAAGCAGAAAGAGATTGTCTTCTTCTTAACCCTGCCCTCAAAAGTCCTTTCTTTGCACCTGCGTTCGCGCCCAAATCACTTCAATAGTAGGTCGTTCGTAGTTGGTAGTAGCACACCCAATTTGCCTCTACCCCCTATTTACTACCAACTACTTACTTACCAGCTGATGATCCGTATCGCCACCCCCGCTGATGCCGCCGCAATTGCCGCCCTACACACTCTAAATTGGCAGACGTCTTACCGGGGTACCCTGACAGATCACTACCTCGATCACGAAGCGGCAACCGAACGGCTGCAGGTTTGGACAGATCGCTTTGCCCGGCCGAATTCCACCCTACAAACTGCTGTAGCTGAGACGGAAGATGGTGAGCTGATGGGCTTCGTTTGCGTGTCCCCGAATCATTCAGAAGAAAATGGTCATTTACTAGACAACCTGCACGTCCATGCTACTTTCCGCGGATTGGGGCTCGGCAAAAAACTAATGCGGTACGCCGCCCTCTGGCTACTCCGTACTGATCATCACGGAGATTTTTTTTTATGGGTTCTTACCTCTAACCTTTTAGCCATTGGTTTCTACGAAAAACTGGGTGGACGCCCCGGACGCACTGAAGTCCATACGTTTCATGGTGACCAACCGGTCAAAGCAATGATGATATCATGGCAAGTTATCGAACTCGCCGCTAGCTCCAAACCGGATTAACGCTTGTTTAAATTCAGCAAAGACTATCTTGTGCAAACATTTAAGCATCTCTCCATGGAACTCTACGACATTAACCGAATTGCGCTGATCATTTCCCCCAGCAAAGCGCTACTGAAATGGGCCATTAGTGAGGAGCCAAGTTTGGCCGAAGAAGTTGACATCGATGATCCTTCTGACCTTTCCAGTGTTTACCTGATCCCAGAATTTGAGGATCTCGAGGAAGCCGAAGAATGGCTGGAAGAAAATTTCGTCCACATTTTGGAAACACTCCTGGAAGAATGGATTCCTGACGAGAACTGGCCCGACCGGTTGGAGTTTTCCCACCTGGAAAAATATGCGGACTACTCCTTCAGCAATATCGTAATCGATACGGTGGATCAATCTTATGATGAGAATGAGGAGGAAAGTTAAGAGCTAAGAGTAATCAACTAGAAACTAAGCACTCCCTGACACAGACAACGATCTAAACCCGTTACATACCTAAAATCTTGAGCTACCAAATCCCTTCTCCGGCAATCGCCGCCCTGGTCAATCTCAAACCTGACCCACTAATGCTCTTTGGCCCCGAGCGACATCTGATCCTTTTGGCCGACCGCCCCAGCTATCCCTCCATCCAGGAACTCAGGGAGCCAAAACTAAAGCTGGCTGGCCGGCAGATCAACCCCAAAACTTATGCTCCCTATGGGCATCGGGGCTATCGCAACCCCAGGCTAAGAAACCTGACCACTGGCGTGGTTCAACCCCTTCTGGGTATCCCCCAGGAGTCAACCTTCCGCTCCTTCAGTTGGTCACCCAATGGCGTTCGCATCGCTTTTTGCCTCAATACGCCAACGGGGCTACAACTTTGGAGCTGCCCGACGGACACCTTGGAATGCGCTCCGCTGGGCGTAGCAGACATCAATAATAGTCTGGGAGGTTTGCCTTATGACTTTGTCGACGACCACCGGATGATTGTTAAGCGGCGGATCGAAGATGCCGTTCGTCCTCCGGACGAGCCGCCAGTCTCCGGCCCAAACGTACAAGATACCAGCGGCGTGGAAGGCAGCAACCGGACGTATACCAACCTCCTGGAAAGCCAACACGACGTCGATATGTTTCGGCACTACGCCCAGGGCCAGCTCTGGATGGCCGACTGGACGACCGGTGAGGAAACCCCCTGGGGCAAATCCGGCATAACTTCTGGCCTCCACTCCTCCCCCGGCAAAGAATATTACCTGATGACGGAGGTGGAAGAGCCCTTCAGCTTCAGTGTGCCTTACGAGAAGTTTGCGGACAAGGTCGTCCTACTGGACAAAAACGGGACCGAACTGACGGTGCTGGAAAGCCGGCCGGCCATGGAGCATCTTCCGCCAGCCTTCGGCTCGGTGATTACCGAACGGAGGCGCTTCACCTGGCGGTCTGACCACCCGGCACAAGTGTACTGGACGGAAGCGCAAGACGGTGGCGATCCAAGAAACGAAGCTAAATTTCGGGATCAGCTGTTCTACCTCGAAGCTCCTTTCACCGGTACGCCGGTACCGAGTATAAAACTTCCCCTCAGATACGGCGCCGTTCGCTGGTGTCGCGGCGACCTGGCCCTGGTTGTTGACTGGAGCTGGAAGGAACGCCAGCAGATAACCCGCCGGTGGTGGCCCGATGAACCGACCCGGACACCGGAAGTCATCCATGACCACAACTGGGAAGACGAGTATGCCGACCCCGGCAGCTTCACCACCATCACGATGCGGAACGACCATACCGTTTTGCTTACCCGCGAAACAGGTACTAAGCTTGTGCTGTTCGGGCAGGGGCATTCCGATGAAGGCAGCCGTCCCTTCATCGATCTGTACGACCTGGCGTCGGGAGCTACTGAACGGGTGTACCAATCTACGCCTCCTTATTTCGAAAGACCGCTGTTCTTTCTGGACGAACACCCCGACTGGTTCATCATGGCCAGAGAACAGTTGACGGAGCGACCGAATTACTTCCTCCGCAACCTGTTGACCGAAGAAGAGATCCAGCTGACCGACTTCGAACATCCGTACCCACAGCTTCGGGACGCCAACCTCGAAAAAGTAAAATACCTCCGAGAGGATGGCGTGCAGCTGTCTGGCGACCTGCATACGCCGCACGATTTTGTGGCTGGCGAAAGTGCGCCCTTGCCCGTGCTGATGTGGGCCTACCCACAGGAATTCAAAGACGCGGATAAGGCGGGGCAAGTCACCTCGAGCCCACACCAGTTTACCCGGATATCGCCATTGAGTCCCCTACCCTTCCTGGCGGCGGGCATGGCCATCTTCGACGACTTCGCCATGCCGATCGTTGGTGAAGGTGACGTAGAGCCGAACGAGACCTTTATTGAACAGGTGCAGATGAACGCGAAGGCGGCCGTCGACCGATTGGTTGAAATGGGCGTAGCCGACCCCAAACGTATTTACGTCGGTGGCCACAGCTATGGTGCCTTCATGACGGCGCATCTGCTGGCTCATACCGATCTGTTTGCCGGTGGCATTGCCCGCTCGGGCGCCTATAATCGTACGCTGACGCCCTTCGGCTTCCAGGCGGAAGAGCGGTCGTTTTGGGAAGTACCGGAGACCTACATCAAGCTGTCCCCTTTCGTACATGCTGATAAGATTGATGCGCCGCTGCTGCTCATTCACGGGGAAGAGGACGCTAATTCGGGGACTTACCCCGTGCAGTCAAAGCGCCTCTTCGCGGCGCTGAATTCGTTGGGTAAGACGGCGCGCTTGTGTTTGTTGCCTTATGAGGACCACTCTTATGCTGCTGAGGAGAGTATCTTGCATATGTTGTGGGAGATGGAGGGGTGGATGGGGTAGGTTTGATGGTTTGGGTATTCTCCTGGACAGTCTCATTTTACGCCCTTAGGAACGCCGTACTTAAACTTCGTTCAGCTTACGCAAAAAACCGTGGAGGAGTTGGGAGGCAAAACCCTAGAATAAGAAACCGTAATTTAAAATAACGCGCATTTTTAGAAATCACACTTTAAAATAGTGAGGTTTCATGTCTTTACAAAATGATAGAGCGTACCATAACACAAAATATAACTGGCCACTTTGGCGATGGCAAAGCCATCATAATCAAAGGTGTTCGACAAGTGGGTAAGACAACCCTGATCAACCCCCTACTTCCCACGGAGGATGTATTCTGGATTAACGGAGACCGGCGGGAAGACCGTGAGTTGTGGGGAGACATCAACGCCAACCGTCTGGCGTTCCTACTGGAGGGCTACCGCTATTTAGTAATTGACGAAGCACAGCGTATATCAAATATCGGAGTGGCCGCTAAAATCATTGTTGACGAGGGGTTCGATGTCCAATTGATTCTCTCCGGAAGTTCATCGCTCAACCTTGCCTCAAGCCTAAATGAACCGCTTACGGGCAGAAAGTGGTCTTATGAACTCTACCCCATCTCCTGTGCTGAATTGCGCGGCAGCGTAGGCAATTACGTCGCCCTGCAGCAACTTGAAGAACGGCTATTGATGGGTTCCTATCCGGAAATAGTTACCGCCCAACAAGACACGCTCCGGAGGTTAGAGGAAATATCCTCCTCCTACCTCTATAAAGACATCCTAGACTATGGCCTCATCCGTAAGCCGGAACTAATCGATAAACTACTTAGGGACGCCGTATAGGGCCAGGGCTTTTTCTTCAGTATGCTGCATCAGCGTCGCCGCATCGATCAAGCTTTCGGCCAGGATCAGTCGTTTGATTTCTTTGGCTGGGTAGCCGGGGTACAGTCCGCGCCGTCCACGCGTATAAAAATGCTTACCGCCCTCCCCGATGCCTGCTGCCTCTCCCCGCGGGGGTGACTTGATCGCCCGACCGTATAAA
>JBLHRW010000132.1:0-11234 GCA_047626445.1 Neolewinella sp. | reverse complement strand
AGGATCCCAGGACTTCGTCCTGAGGGGGGGGGGGAGGATCCCAGGACTTCGTCCTGAGGGGGGGGGGGAGGATCCCAGGACTTCGTCCTGAGGGGGGGGAGGCTCCCAGGACTTCGTCCTGAGGGGGAGGATCCCCGGACTTCGCTCGTGCTGCGCACTCACTTCGTCCGGGGTTAAAACGATTCGATCCCTCCGGGATCAGTTTGGCTAGATGCTAAAAGTCTGCAGACTTCGGTGCACGCGGGAAAGGAATAACATCCCGAATATTCCCCATACCAGTAATGTACATCACCATGCGCTCGAAGCCGAGGCCGAAGCCCGCGTGCGGGCAGCCGCCGAAGGTCCGCAACTGGAGGTACCAGTCGAGTTCGTCGGCGTGAACGTCCATTTCTTTCATCCGGGCACGGAGGACGTCTTCGCGTTCTTCGCGCTGGGCGCCGCCGACCATCTCGCCGATGTACGGGAAGAGGATGTCCATGGCGGCAACGGTCTCGTTGTCGTCGTTGAGGCGCATGTAGAAGGCTTTGAAACCTTTGGGGTAATCGCGGACGATGACCGGCTTCTTGAAGTGCTTCTCCACCAGCCAGCGTTCGTGCTCGGCCTGCAGGTCGGTTCCCCACTCTACCGGGAATTCGAATTTCTTTTTCTTGTAGGGCTTGGAGCCTTGGATCAGGCGGATGGCTTCGGTGTAGGTGATGCGGGCGAAGTCGTCCTTTACGGTAAACTCCAGCATTTCGATCAGGCCCATCGGACGGCGCAGCTCGGTCTTCATGTTCTTCTCGGCCTGCTTGATGCGGGCGTCGAGGAAGTCCAGGTCAGCGCGGTAGTTGTCGAGGCAGTAGTTGATGAGGTACTTGAGGTAGTCCTCGGCCAGGTCCTGGTTGTTGTCAAGGTCGGCGAAGGCGATCTCCGGCTCGATCATCCAGAATTCAGACAGGTGGCGGCTGGTGTGGCTGTTCTCCGCGCGGAAGGTGGGGCCGAAGGTGTAGACCTTGCCCATGGCAAGGGCGCCGATTTCGGCTTGCAGCTGACCGGATACGGTCAGGTGGGTGGATTTACCGAAGAAGTCCTCGCTGTAGTCCACGTTACCGTCCTCATCCCGTGGGGGGGCAGCCGGGTCCAGGGTGGTGACGCGGAACATCTCGCCGGCGCCTTCAGCGTCGTTGCCCGTAACGATGGGCGTATGGAGGTTGTAGAAATTGCGGTCGTTGAAGTATTTGTTGGTGGCGAAGGCCAGCGCGTGCCGCAGGCGGAAGACGGCGCTGAAGGTGTTGGTCCGCATCCGGAACTGGGCGTTCTCCCGCAGGAACTCCATCGTCTGGCTCTTGGCCTGGAGCGGATACTCGCTCAGGTCGGTCCCTCCATATATAGTGATCTCCTTGGCGACCACTTCTACGGACTGTCCTGCGCCCTGACTTTCGATCAGTTCACCGGTCACCCCCACACAGGCGTGGAAGCCGATGGCGCGGATGGTCTCTTCGTCAAAGTCTTCCCCGTTCACGACGACCTGGAGCGTTTCGGCGCCGGAGCCGTCGTTGAGTACCATAAACCGATTGCCACGCCAGGCGCGGACCCAGCCCATTACAGTTACTTTTTCGCCTACCGTTGGCGACTTTAATACGTTGGCTATTTCCTGACGGTGGATCATTTCACTTGCTTTAGTAAGGGAGTAAAGTGGGAAAGGAAGTTCCGCGTCTTACGTCTTTTTCCCTTTTTCCCTTTCGTCCTTTTATTCTAAGGCGCGAAGATAAGAGAAGTCAGGTCGTCACAAGGTCAAATCGTCAAATAGTGTGGTGGTGAGGTTGACTGGATGGCTTTGGGACTGTTTGCCTGCTTGACTTATTTGGGCGGGGACGCTGGTGCGGGGTGACGATTTTTGAGATGGGGGGAACAATTAGAGGAATTGGTTTTTAAGCACGAGGTACTCATATTTGGCAGATGCCTAACAACACTATCTCACGGCATAGGTATGCGACTCAACTGCTGCAAAGTGGCACGAATTTACGCTACATCAAGAAAATTCGGGGGAACGCTGTTCCAAAAACCACGATGCTGTACACCTACGTTACGGTGAACGATCTGAGAAAACATCAAAAGCTCCTTCGATGAATTGGGGCTGTAAGCAATTACCAAAAGTCCCGTTTACCGACCATTCTGGCATGTTATCTATGTCATTTGTATGAATAGAGACAATTTGGTATTAATTGAGGGAGAACTTTGAACCAAAAAACAATTTAATCTTACAATACTACTAATTCTAAAATCAATTATCATTTCGGGATTGTCGCGAGGATTAAAATATTTCTAAAAAAAAGAGAAGAACCGGAGCCTCAACGGAAAAATTAGAGAACGTAAGCAGCTAAGCCCTGCGCTACCCCATCAGCCTTATTGTTGGCCACTACCACATCCGCTACCGCCAAAATCTCCTGCTTGGCATTCGCCACCGCAACGCCCAGGCCGACGGCCTCCAGCATTTCAATATCGTTGTAATTATCGCCGAAGGCGATGCAATCAGCCAGGGCCATGTCCGGGTATTTATGGGCCAGTAGTTGCTCGATGCCCGTCAGCTTAGATATCCGTTTACTCGCGATTTCCAGGTAAGTGTCCTTGGACCGATAGAGGTGCAGGTCGTCGCCAAAGCGCTGTTCCAATTGGGCGACCATATCGTCCAGTTCTGCCGGCTCCCCCATCACCATAATCTTGTGTGCGCCGAGATTGCGGATCGTCCAGTCGGTGAGCGTATCCGCCATATTCCGGACGATGGGCGTCACTTTGGTGTTGTTCGCCTCTCGCTTCGCGTAGAAGTCCATACTTTCTACGTACCATTCATCAGCGTAAAAAAGCTGGACGGAGAGGGTAGTTTCTTCCTTAAACTTAGCGACAACCTGGATGATTTTCGTGGAAATCACTTCCGAATGAATGGGCTGACCATCCACCAGTACCCAACCACCGTTGTAGCAAACCAGCGGCAGGCCGTCGATCCCCAAGTCCTGCTGGATATGGGCCATCGCTGCTGGCATCCGGGAAGAGATGAGGATGAAGGGGACGCCATTGCTCGTTAGGCGGGCAACTTCTGTTTTCAGGGCGGCGGAGGGTTCGCGGTCAGCGTTGAGGAGGGTTCCGTCGATGTCGGAGAGGGCTAGTTGGTACATGAGGGCTTTGGAATATACCCCGGATTGCTTGTCCGACTGCGTCAGACAATTCATCTGGGGTTAAGGGGAATCATTTGCAGCAGTGGTGTTCAGGGGCGAGGCCACAGGTGCAAAAATAGGTTTTGAGGAGTTTTGAGAATTCACTATATTAGATGTTTAGAATTTAACACCACCCAATTAGCCGTATACATTGATGAGTGAATAATTGTACAAATTAAGAACCTTATGACCCGCGAAAAGAAGAAAACAACCTTAATACTCCTACTTATCCACATTTTGCAGTTTGTATTTGTTGCCAGCATGATGTTCATTACTTTCTCGAAAACAGACGTACAAAATGAAGTATCGACCGCAATAGAACAAGCAGCCTTGACACAACAAAACGTTAGGAGCTCAGTGATTGTCGGCCTTGCTTCTGCCATACCTGATTTTTCAGGGGTGGTACTTCTACCTTCTTCCAATGATGAGGAGGGAGAGAAAGTCTGACTGATAAGGTAAACCAAACGGACCGACCCGGCAATGCCGAATCGGTCCGAGAGTAGGGCAACAGCAAAAGCTGAGACCTTTAAGGTTACCAGGCTAAGGTCGAGGAGTTGTACTCCGAGTTCCCAATCCAGCACTAGTGGTTACTCCCCTCCCACGCCCTAACCCTTCTTAGTCACCAATATGATCCCTAGGTCAAACTCGTCGTAGATGGTCTTATCGCCCAGGTTATCGATGAAGGAGCCGGAACCGTAGCGGACGTCGAAGTCGGTCCGGTCGAGGTTCAACTCGGCGGTAGCGGTGTAGACACCGTCTGCCTCCGTCACTTTTGCGTTGAAGCGGATGGATTCCGTCTTTTCCTTGATGGTGATGTCTCCGGTAATCCGGTAATCACCAGCCATACCACGGCTAACGACTTTGGTGATTTTGAAAACAGCGGTTGGGTAGTTCTCCACGCCAAAGAAATCGGCACTTTTCAGGTGGCCTTCCAGTTTGGCAGCAGAACCGCCGCTGATGTCGGTGGCCTTAATACTGGCCATATTGATCGCGAACGACCCACCGGTCAGTATTCCA
Organism: Neolewinella sp.; assembly: GCA_047626445.1. Classification (GTDB taxonomy): domain Bacteria; phylum Bacteroidota; class Bacteroidia; order Chitinophagales; family Saprospiraceae; genus Neolewinella. The sequence continues at coordinate 7,026 of JBLHRW010000132.1, read as the reverse complement.
TCGGTAAAATCCAGATTACCGTCTTCAACGGCGATGGTGCCCTCGTGGCTGCCGGTTACTTTGTAGCCTTTCCAGATTACCTGGCTGGCTTCGGTATCAACCGAAATGCCCACGGTAGTGGCGGCAAGAAATAGTGTAGTGGTGAGAAGTAAGAGTGACTTAATCATAATTGTTAATTGTTAATTATTAGTTCTTAATTTTAATGGCGAAATGGAACGACTTAGTGGTTACTTCCCCACCCTGCCCTAAAACTGCCTGTGCATCCTGCGACCGCGCCAAATACTTCTCCTTGAAAACGCATTTAGCCGAAAGTCAGAATAGACTGCCTTGTTAGAATTCCACCGTTGCAAAATTCAATGTATATACATTAGATGATCAGGTGTAGTTTAACTCTGGGCAAAAAAAAGTGAACAAATGGGTAAAAAAGTACGATTGATTACCGATGGCGTAATAAACGGGGCAACCCATAACGTTAGCCGACTACACATTAACGTTTAGTGCCTGGGGGTAAGCAACCCTTTCGTTTACTGCCAGTCCCTGTTCATTAACTGTTATCTTGCCGCTTCCAATGATGGTTCTTTAGCCATGGTTCAAAAGTTTTTCATCCGAATACCCACTATGCACAAGTTACTTCCTCCGGCTTCCCGAGCGCTACTTCCCTTTCTCGTTGTCCTGCTGTTCGGCCTGAGTGCTGGCCTGCACGCCCAGGCAACTACTTTATATACCGATGCCTGGCGTACTTTCAAAAAGGCGGAGGCGGATTACCAGGACAACCTGCTGGCGAAAGCCCAACGGGAATACGCCGAAGTGGTCGATATGCTTTTGCCCCTGCACCAGCCTGAGGCTAAGTTACTCCGGCAGAAGGCAGAGCTCAACCAAGCAAAAATTGCGGTTCGCCTCGGCAAAGTTGAAGGAGAGAAACTAATTCTGGATTTTGTCAGGCGTTACCAGCCTGATCCGGTCGCGAACGAAGCCCTTCTGGAAATAGCGAATCATTATTTCAACGAGAACGATCTGGATAAGGCCGTCGAATATTATAAGCGGGTACCGGCAGAACTCCTCAGCCCCGACAAGCGCAGCGAACTAAATTTCCGCCTTGGCTACGCCAGTTTTGTCAATAAAAAATTCGGCGATGCCAAGCGGTATTTCCAATTCAGCAAAGGCACCCAGGGGGAGTTTTACTACCCGACCAACTACTACCTGGGCATCATCTATTTCTTCGAAGGTAATTACGACGGTGCCGTCGGCCAGTTTAAGATCGCGGAGAAAAGCCCGAAGTATGACGATTACATCCCATACTACCTCACGCAAATTTTCTTTGCTCAGCGACGGTACGACGAGTTGATCGCCTACGCAGCGCCGGTTCTGGGCACTAACGCCCGGATCAAGAACGCCAAAGAGATGAGCCAGCTCCTCGGCCAGGCTTACTTCGAGAAAGGCGACTACGCTCGTGCCCGCCCCCTGCTCGAAACTTATGCCCGCAACAACCGTAAGATGGAGGAAGAACAGCTTTACCAGTTGGGCTTCACGCAGTACAAGCTAAACGATATGACCTCTGCTGGCAGCACCTTCCGGGAGTTGGCCGCACAGAACAGTCTGGTTGGCCAATCGGCCAGCTACTACCTGGGAGACATCGAACTAAGAAAAGGCAACGGACCTGCGGCCCGCAGTGCCTTCGGCACCGCCTCCCGCCTCAACTTTGATCCGGCGCTTCAGCAGGAGGCCTTGTTCAACTACGCCAAGTTGAGCTACGAACTCGGCTACCCAACCGACGCCATTACCGCCATCCAAAGCATCGCCCCTTCCAGCCAGTACTATTTGCAGGGACAGGAGTTGCTTGGCGACGTATTTGCTACGACCGAAGACTACCAACGTGCCCTGGACTTGTTGGAACGGATGCCGAACCGCAGTCCCCGCCTGGAAGAAGCCTACCAGCGTGCCGCCTTTAGTCGCGGCCTGGAGCTCCTCAATAACGGCGAAGAGCTAGCGGCCAAAGAGCTCCTCAATAAAAGCCTTCAGCGGCCCGTTAACCCCAATTACCGCGCCCAGTCCTTATACTGGCTGGCCGACCTGGCCAACCGGGAGGAAGACTACGCCACCTCCATCAACCTGACCAACCAATTTCTGACCCTCGCCCGGGGCCAGCAGGGACTACCACCGCAGTCTTCCTTATACACCGGTAATTACCTACAGGGGTACAACTACCTCAAGCAGAAGAACCACGCTGCTTCACTGGAGTACTTCACGGCTGCCGTTGAAGGCATCGAACGCAACCTGCCTTACATCACCGACGCCGATGTTCGGGAACGGGTACTGGGTGATGCCGTGCTCCGCGCCGGAGACGCCCACTTCAGCCGTAACCAATACGACCAGGCCGCTCGTTTCTACGACGATGCCATTAATCGCCGGACCAGCGGGTACGTTTACGCGCTGTACCAGAAAGCTGTCATCGACGGTCTGCGGGGCCAGACGGCCAACAAGATCCTGAACCTGGAGCAACTCGTTAATCAATACCCCCGCAGCGAATACGCCGATGATGCCTTGTTCGAGCTCGCCGCAGCTTACCAGGAGCTCAACCGCCCGCAGGAAGCACTGGCGCCATTGCGTTCCATCGTCAGTGATTATAAGGTAAGCTCTCCGCTCGTGAACCAGAGTTTGCTCAACCTTGGTCTGATCAGCTTCAACCTCGGTAACCAGGAAGCGGCCATCAACTACTACAAGCAGATTTTCAGTAACAACCCAACCGCCGAAGAATCCGAACGAGCGAGAGAAAATCTGCGGGAGATTTACGTCGACAAAATGGGCCGTCCAGACCTCTTCTTCCAGTTCTTCGAAACACTACCGGGTCAGGAAGTAGATGCAGATGGCCGGGAAGCCATTACCTTCCAGGCAGCCCGCAACCAGTACGAAAGCGGCAATTATGATCGTGCCGCTACGGCCCTGACAGAATACCTTCGTCAGTATCCGAATACGCCGAATGCTTTGGCCGCCAACTTCTTCCGTGGTGACAGCTACGTTGCCCTGCAACGTTATAACGAGGCACTTACGGATTTTGAAAACGTGGCCAATTCCGGTCCAAGTGGTTATTACCTGGCCTCACTCAATAAGGGAAGCCTGATCGCCTACCGGCACGTGAAAGACTACAACCGTTCGGCGCGCATGTTTACCCTGCTGGAGCAAGCGGCTCCTTCGGAAGACATCCGGCTCGACGCCCAGGTGGGCGTGATGCAGTCTGCCTACCAGCTAAATGACCAGCGAACGGTAGAAGATTACGCCCGTAAGGTGGCCAACAATCCTTCGGCCGCCAGCAACCAACGCCTGATCGCCAACTTCTACGTTGGTAAAATAGCCTATGATCGCCGCGACTACCGGGCAGCTTTACCCGCCCTCGATATGGTGATTGCCAACTCCGACGATGAGCGCACTGCTGAAGCCCGGTACCTACGCGCCAGCATTGCTTACCTGCAAGGAGAACTCGACAAAGCCGTTGAGTTGAGCCTCGAAGCCAACCGGGAAAGCTCCGGTTACCCTTACTGGGTAGCAAAAGTGGTACTCGTCCTTTCCGACGCCCTGAAGGATCGGGGAGGAGACGACCTCTATAACGCTCAGGCCGCCCTGCAGGCGTTACTGGAAAACTATAACGGAGACGCAGCCCTGGTAGCAGAAGCACAGCAACGCCTTGCGATAGTGAACAACCTGATTAATGCCGATAGCCGGATCAACAACAACCCCACGGATCCGAATCGCCTGCAAATTGATAATGGAGGAGGGAGGTAGGTTGCAAGTTACAAGTTGCAAGTTGCAAGTTGCAAGTTGCAAGTTGCAGACTAAGACTTAACCATTAACTACCATCTCCAAGTACTAAAACCTGCGTTCTGACCATCGAACGCTGAATAATAAAAAGCTATGTTTCGCCATATATTTCTTTTTTGCGGTTTGTTTTTTGCCGCTTCTACCTCCCTTTACGCTCAGCCCGGACTGGACGATAACAGCGTGACGGTCGTTTCCAATTTTGAAGCTCGCCTTACGGAAGCGAGTCGGGTTCGGGTAACCGGATTCACGCCTCCTGCGGATTCAACGCGCCGCCAGCAGCAATACCTGGTGATCGACCGACCGATTTCTATTGAGTATCCGGCGCCGATCATTCGCCCGCGCGGCGTAGCGCGGGATAAGACCCCACCGAACAAGAATGGTTATATTGGTATTGGCGCTGGTTTCCCCGGCGCGTTGTTCGGTGACCTGAGCTACGACCTCAGTTCGGTAGACAATGCGGAACTGGGCATCTTTGCCCGCCACCACAGCTTCAACAACAATAGTAATGTTGAGAACCAAAAATCCAGCGATACGGAATTTGGCGCGGAGGGCACCTACCTTTTTGACCAGGGTTTTGCCGTTGGCGGAGGGGCCAAGTACACTTCCCAGAGCCGGTACTACTACGGCTACAACTTCCCCGAAGTGGAAAGCGACTCCGTCCCTAGCTTCACCGATGACCAGGTGCGGCAACGCTTCAACATCTTCGATGTCCATGGAGAAATCTTCAATGGCGTACGAACCGAAGCAGACTTCGATTATAAGGCCGGTGTTGCACTGTACCTCATGGATGGCAACCCTGCCGTCCGGGAATCCGGTATTGATTTCACCATCGAGGCCACCAAATGGATCTCAGACAAGCAACCATTTGACCTCAAAATCCGGGCAGACTTTACCTCCTACAAAGACACGAGCACGCAAAACCTGAACAACATTTACTTCAGCCCAAGCTACACCACCAGTATTGCGGGACGGTACCGGCTTAAGATCGGTGTCAACCTAACAAGTAGCAACGATGATTTCAACGTGTTTCCGGCTATAAGTCTGAATGCCCCCGTTATTGATGGTCTGCTCTCCGCCTTCGTCGGCGCTGAAGGTAGCCTACAAAAAAACACCTTACGGAGCCTGTCAGATTACAACCCTTGGATACGGCCTCGTCTGCTCATCCGTAATGCTGAGTACACCCGATTCTACGGTGGTGTGGAAGGTGCCATCTCTGGAATTGATTACCGGGCGGAAGCCAGCTTCAAACTTATCGACAACCTCGCTACTTATGTGCTGGACCGGCGCACGGCCATCCCGCAATTCCAGGTGGCCTATGACAATGGCAGCATCTTTACGCTTCAGGGTTCCGCCACTATGGAGCCGATCAAGAACCTGAAGGTGAACGCTACCGTTGCTCAGCGCTTCTATAGCCTCGACGTACAGGAAAAGGCCTGGCACTTACCCAGCTTTAGCCTGACCGCCGGTGGCGCTTACTCCCTGGAGAAGCAAAACATTACCATTGGTGCCGACTTCTTCATCGAAAACGGACTTCCGTATCAAGACTCCGAAGGTGTGGCCCAAAGCCTGTCTCCCCTGCTCGACCTTAACTTGAACGGAGAATATGGCATCAATGACAACTTCAGCGCATGGTTACGGGTGAACAACCTGCTGGGCAATAACCGAGAGCGGTTTGTGCAGTACCCGACGATTGGGGTGAACTTGCTGGTGGGCGTTAGCGCTAAATTTTAAGTCACGTTATCGGGTTGTCACGTTGTCCCCTTGACAACCCGATAACTTGACAACTCACCTTCAGGCGCGGCCGCAGGTGCAAGGGAATATTTTTAAAGAGCAAGCCCAGCCGAAGGTATTCCCTATTCAAAAGGAGTAGAACTAAGTTCAATCGCCTTCACCGAATAACTCAAGGCAATCGCAAAGTTTAGGTAGAGGACCTCCTGGTCCAACTTGCCCCAAAGCAAACATTCGCATCTCTGCTCCTCAACAGTCGGACCTGGAAGTCCTCCACCTGGAAAGCCGTCTACTTACGATTGCCCCGACAGCTTGACAACTCGAGACCTTGACAACTTAAAAAAACCACAACTTGAAGACCGAACTTAATCAAATCTACGCTCAGGAGCCGTTGTCCCGCCAGGCAGCTTACGAGATGCTGTCCAGAATCGGGAACGGGGAAGCCGGTGATGTCGAGATCGCGGCGGTGGTTTCTGCCATCAATATGCGACCAGCCGTTTTGGCGGAGATCGAGGGATTTCGTGATGCCATGCTCAACCTGGCCAAGCCTATCGACATTGCTGGCCGGGAGACGATTGACATTGTGGGTACGGGAGGCGACGGTAAAAACACCTTCAACATCTCTACCCTATCGAGTATGGTCGTTGCTGGTGCCGGTTATCAGGTAACCAAGCACGGCAGCTATGGCGTAAGTAGCAATGTGGGCAGCAGTGATGTGCTTTTGGCCCTTGGGTATGAATTTACCAACGATCAGGACACCCTACTCCGGACCCTTGACCGCGCCGGCATTTGCTTCTTTCACGCGCCCTTGTTTCACCCGGCCATGAAAAACGTAGCCCCGGTGCGCAAGTCACTGCAAGTCCGCAGTTTTTTCAACCTGCTCGGTCCGTTGCTGAACCCGGCCAAACCGAAATACCAGTTATTCGGCACTTACAACCTGGAGGTTTCCCGGATTTATGATTACATCCTTCAGGACCAGTTGGATCGGGAGTACAACATCGTACATGCCCTGGACGGCTACGATGAGATCAGCCTGACGGGCAAAGCAAGCGTGCGCAGCCGTACCAGCCAACGCTTACTAGCGCCTCAGGATTTTGGTTTAGCACAGCTAACGCCTGAATCCCTGCATGGTGGAGACACGGCAACAGAAGGTAAAGCCATCTTTGTCGCAGTTTTGAACAACGAAGGTACCGACGCGCAACGCACCGTGGTCTGTGCCAACGCCGGGCTGGCCATCCATACCATCCACCCAGAACGTAGCCTGGAAGACTGTGTCGCAGAAGCTGCGGAGAGCCTGGCCAGCGGCAAGGCACGGGAGGTATTGCGCAGGCTGGTAGAATAGGAAATTCTTACACTTTTCCACTGCTAGATTTCAAAAATGAAAACAAGGGTGAGTGTACTGTGTTCCAAGACTTCTCAAGGCACAACCCACTCGCCCTTAACCCTTACCTTGCACCTGCGTTCGCGCCGCATTATTCAGCCATC
>JBLHRW010000131.1:0-11317 GCA_047626445.1 Neolewinella sp. | reverse complement strand
TGAAGAACTGGAGGTCCTAACTTTGCAACTTGCAACTTGCAACCTGCAACCTGCAACCTGCAACCTGCAACCTGCAACCTACTAAAACTGCACCCGGTACTGAAAATCCGGAAAGAACCCACTCTGGTAAACCGTATTCACCATCCCCGTTGCCGGGTTGTACCGTTCCTGGAATACGTTTTCCTTATTCGTCAGGTTCTGGAAATCGATGAAGAAGCTTTGGCTAAACTTCCTGGTCTTACTGTTCAGCTGTACGCCAAATTTCAGGTCCATCCGGAAGTAATCTGCGTAGCGTTCGGAAAAGGCAATGGCTTCGTTGCGGACGTCCGTGCCCGCCTCCCGGGAGGCGGCCTCGTCTACCGGAGTGTAGTAGCGACCGCCGCTGCTCGTCACCTTGGCATTGATGGTAAACCGGTGGCGCTTATCTTTTCCAAAGGGGATTTCACGACCAGCCAGCAGGTTGGTGACGTACTGGTTATTGAAGGCCGTGGCGCGCTCCTCTCCGTCGCTACCTTCGTAGTTACTTTCAAAAACGGAGGCCGTCAGCAGCAGGTACCAGTTGTCTGCGAAGTAGTGTTCCAAGGTTATCTCCAAGCCGTAGTTGTTCCCGGTTCCGTCGTTGACCAGGCTGCCCCGCTCAGGGAAAACGAAGTCTGCCCCGGCGTTAAGAATACTGAAGGTAGAAGCAAAGTTGTCCACCGGAATGTCGAACAGGCTTTGGTAATACACCTCGGTCTTCAGGCGCCAATTGGAGGCGAAAGCGAGGTCGCCGCCAATAACGAAGTGGTGGGCTTTGAGGTAGCCGAGCCCCTGGTTTCCATCCGGCGAACCGGTGTTGACGTCGCGGAAGAAAAACACCGGCAGGGCCGGCGTCTGGCTGTGCAGGCCGTAGCCAGCGGTGAAGTTCAGCTGAGGGCTGACCTGATAGCGGAGACCAAGGCGCGGCTCAATGGCAAACGCTTCGGAGAGGCTGAAGTACTGAGCGTGTAACCCGACGTTGAGCGTCGTCTTCTCCCCCATCCGGTAGCGGGCCTGGCCAAAGGCCTGGTAGAGACCGAAGCTGCCGTCGAAATCCCGCAAACGCAGCAAGTCGCGCTGCCCGTCGCCGTCGAGGTCAGGGGAGCCGTCCCGGTCGTCCACAGTGGTGTTGAGGCCGATGGATTCCAGCTGTACGCCGGTCCGGATCGTCAGCCGGTTATTCAATTTGCTGTTCAGGTAAGACTTAAGGCTGTAACGCACGGTTTCGTCTTCGACGTTGGTCAGCAGCAGGTCATCCGCACCGTCGTCGTCAATGTCGTGTTCCGAATAGTCTCCGCCCTGCACGGAACCGCTGATGATGGTCCGCAGGTAAGTGTTATCTCCGGTGATCAGGTTATGGCGGAGACCGAGGACACCGAAGTGGCTCGTAGCGTAGGCGTTACGACCAGGGTTAGCGAAGATATCAGTACTGTCTGTTTCCAGGCCGAGGAAATCGATGTTGCTCGTGCCGGCGATGCCGAAGACCGAAAACTTACCGGCTTTGGAATTACCAAAGTCCACGTTGAAAGTCAGGTCCCGGTAATCCGGGGTAGCGTTGGTGCCGATGTCGATGCCCAGGGTTTCGGCGAAGCCGACGAAGCTGTTACGGAAGGCGACGACGAAGCTTCCCCCCTTGTCGTTCAGCGGTCCCTCGGCCATAGCTTCCAGGCCGGAAAAAGTACCGACCTGGGCCATGAATTCGTAGCGGTCCCGGTTGCCTTTGCGCAAGCTGAGATCGAACACGCCGGAGAGGGCGTTGCCGTATTCGGCGGCGAAGGCGGAGGTGGCGAAGTCCGAATTAGCCAGCAGGTTGGGGTTCAGGGCGGAGACGGGGCCGCCGGTCGTCCCCAACGTACTGAAGTGATTAGGGTTGGGGATGGGGATACCTTCCAGCTGCCAAAGCAGACCGGTAGGCGAGTTGCCACGGATCACAATATCGTTACGGCTGTCGTCTGAGGTAGACACACCGGCCAGGTTGGAAGCCATGCGGCTGACGTCGGCCCGGCCGCCGGCGAAGCGGTTGACACTTTCGGCGGTAAACGTCCGGCTGCTCACCGTCGACATTTCATTGATCGACTCAGCCGGATTGGTTTTGGCCGTAACCGTTATAGCCGCGAGCTCATTAATGCTCTCTTCCAGCCCGGGGTTAAGGATCACTTCCTTACCGGTCGTGACCAGCACGTTGGGCAGCGTTTGCGCCTCGTAACCCAGGTAGCTCAGGCGGAGGGTATGGCGGCCGGGCGGGACGTTCTCGAAACGGAACTGGCCGTCGAGGTCAGTGGTCGTGCCCCGCATCGGGTCCACCGTCAGCAATTCGATAGTAGCACCAATCAGCGGCATCTCCGATTGCGCATCGGTGAGGTAGCCCTTGATGGTTTGGGCGGAAAGGCCAACGGCCAGCGCCAGCAGAAAAATAAGGGTGAGGATAAATCTACTGATTAGGTTAGGGTCCATAAATGAATAACTTCCCTGATTGAAAACGAGTGGTCGTGGTTTTGGGTAAGGAAGACAGGCGAAAGCATAGCCATAGCTATGGTTTTGACTGGCTGACGAAGCACGGTGCTGCGAACGCCGTTTGTAAATCGGGAAGTTATTCGTTTGTGGGCCCTTAGCCTGATTGATGGCGTTGAATTGTGGCATCTTTTCGTGTTTTGTTACCACAAAGAAGTAGGTGGCGGGGCCGCAGGTGCAAGGTGAGTTGGAGTGAAGCGTCGTTATTGCTGGGTGAGTTGTTTTTCACCATTAAGGCACTTAGACATTAAGGGAAAGAAGGGGGGCAATGGGAGATTTTAACCACTAAGGCAGTAAGACACTAAGGGGCTACACTAGGGGACGCCGTATAAATAACTTACTGGTTTTTGACCTGACGCTTTTGTTCTTACCGAATTTACAAATCCTTTGCATAGCCTCAGTTACGGAAATGATTTTTAAATTTGGTGAGGGCAAAATAAGGCGGTCAAAAGGCGTAAGTTATTTATACGGCGTCCCTTACATGATGATTTACAATACAATCACAGCCAATCAACACCTATTCCTTTTCAGAAGCGACCGTAATCACATAATCACCTGCTTGCAAAGAAAATTGCCCCGTCTGCAACCCATTGATGCTACTAGATTGCTTTAGTCCCTGGCTGTTTACAACAGCCACCACTTGTGGTTGGGCTACTGACAAGGTTACATTGGCCTTGGTGCCATTAGGAACCGTTATTTCATAGGTGTAACCCGCTGGTGTCGTTTTCTTCCAATTAGATACGATTGCTCCATGTGGCGAATGGTACGTGCAGTTCACAGCTTCAAGGCCTTCTGGCGTGGTAGGGGTTATAAAAAACGCTTTAAACCCCGGTTGATCAGGATCAGGTCGGATACCAGCTAACCAACGATAGTACCACTCGGAAACCGTCCCGAACATTGGGTGGTTGTTTGAGTAAGTGTTGTCACTCTCCTTCCATGTTTCCCATATTGAAGTTGCGCCCTGATCAATCATAAAGCCCCAGCCCGGGTAGGCCGTACTGTTTACGACATCAAATACTACATTTGGCGCACCGTGTTCAGCAAGGGCTTCCAGCACATACTTAGTGCCAAAAATGCCGGTACTAAAATGTCCTGACGGCCCATTTTTAACGGCCGTTAACAGGGAGTCCATTGCCGCAGAAATCTCTTCTTTCGGTACAACCTGGTGATAGAGCAAGGTGGAGAATAGTGTTTGCCGATTGATGTCGCCTAGGAATGGTTTGTCCCAAAATTCAGCCCTTAGCTGATTTTTCAATTCGCCTGCTAAGGCTTCAAACTTCTTCACATCGGCCGCTTTACCCATTACGCCAGCAAAGGTCTTCATGATACGCGCGCATTGCAGGTAATGACTGGTCCCCGTGAGTTGTACCGGAACGGGCTCCAATGATTCATGGTCACTTAATCCGTCATCAATAAGTCCTTCCGGATGAAGCATAGCTACCTTATCCATCCATTGGTTATTTAGCGCATAAAGCTCCTTGATGATATCGGTATCATTATAGTAGAGGTATAAGTAATACTGCGTAATCAAGTAAGCCGATTCCCAACTAATGCCACAATATTCTATGCCGGTAAAAGGTGCGGTATCTACAAAGCTGGAATCCTTCATGGCATCAACCCAATCATAGATGGTTTTGCGGTAGAAAGATTGCATGTCGAAATTATAGATAAAGGCTTCACTTGTCGCATTCAAATCCCCTCCATAACCAAATTTCTCCCTGGCAGGGCAATCTGATTGCACACTCACCAAATTTGCCAGGAACGTCCTTTCTGAAGCATCCTGAATCGAATTCAGTAATTCAGCAGAACTGGAAAAGCTGTTTTCATTGGTCACATTGGTATGCATGAAGAGTCCCCGGACATCATCCATTTGAGGCTTTTCTTTCAAGCCCTTTATCTCCATAAAGCGGTAAGTGTGGTACGTAAAATCAGGACTAAACCATTGCTCCTTGTTACTTCCAACGATGTAACTGTCCGTCTGCCATGCGATAGCGGGTGCGCCAGGGCCGCCAACGCCCTTTCTCTTAATTTGGCCTGCTACGGTGGTCATCGGGTTTACGCTTCCGTCCTCGTAAACGCGTTCGCCAAATTTGAAGGTGATGGTATCACCTATAGTACCAGACAACTTAATTTTATAAGTCCCAGTAAAATTCACCCCCATATCGACCATCCAAACGCCTTTGGCGGGAGAGAATATCTTGACTGGCGTTATCTCTTTGGTTATTTCAACGGGTGGAAAAAACGCCTTTTCAAGTTTCCCCCCAGGAGAATTGCCAATGGTAGCTGCCTGCCATGCCCTATCATCGTATCCAGGTTTGTCCCATCCGTCTAATTCATTGTTGGCGTTATAGGCCACTCCGATGTAAACGCTATTTTTCGTGATTGGCCCTAAAGCATATTTCCAAGAACTGTCAGACACAATGTCTTCTATGTCACCGTCTTTGTAACTAATGTGGAGTTTTGCAATAAAGACCGGTTTCCCAACGGGAAGGTCCCTCCTCATGTTCCTGCTCCCCCATTTCCTCATTGGCAAAGGGTTGTAAAAACCGTTACCTAGTGATACGCCTAAACAGTTGTCACCGTCTTGAAGCAGCGCAGTGACATCATAGTCAGCATAGTAAATGCGCTTACTAAAATCTGTCCAGGCCGGGTCAAGTACATTCTCTTCAATGCCATATCCGTTTATGGACACTTTGAAATAGCCAGCGGCTGTTATGCTCAACGAAACAGCCTTAATGGGTTTATCCGTTTTGAATGACTTTCTAAAAAATGGAGAAGGGTGGTCCAAATAGAACAAAGAATCACTTTCTGGAAGTGCGATGCCATCTTCTATCCAAAAAGCATTATCATCTACACCTAAGCTTGAGGCTATTTGTTCGTAATCACGTTCGCATGAAAAAAGCGCCAGAACACAGATTCCAATAAGTAGTTTTGCTGTTTTCATTAATTTTCTTGTGTCCTTCATTCGCAGCATGATTTGTTTTTAGGGGCGCCGTGTAAATAACTTACTGGTTTTTGACCTGCCGCTTTTGTTCTCACCGTTTTTGAAAAATTCTTTGCATAGCCATAGCTGCGGAAAGAATTTTCAAGTGCGGTGAGGGCAAAACAAGGCGGTCAAAAATCGTGGTTTATTTATTTCCCATCCCTAAGTTATCTCCATATACTCCCGTCGGGAAGACGAGGTGAAAACGTTTGACAGTACGGGCGACCGCAAGGGATCGCTCCTACAGGCAGCCGGCGGGAGGGCCGTGTTCGCTGGCGCGAACACGTTTTCACCTCAAGTGACCAACAGTAGTATAGTCAATCAATAGTCCTCAAGTTCTCTTTCATTCCATTCCGGTCGATGCTCAAATGCGGGCAATTTGATAATCCTATTGGTGAGTCCGGAAGTATCCGAAAGGGTATGCAGAAATGCAATAAGGTCCTTCTTTTCTTCTACGGACAGGTTCAGTGGTGCAGCTGAAAGTGTTTGGTTATCTATATTCAAACCCATTCCGACTCCTCCTCCTTGATTATAAAATTCGACAACTTCCTCTAGCGAGTCGAACTGGCCGTTGTGCATGTAAGGAGAAGTAAGCGCTGAATTTCTAACCGTCACTGTTTTAAACGAGTTGGCATAATGCGGGAGAAACTCTTTCCCCAAACCGTTCTCCATTCTTCCTGCGTCAAGATCTTTTTGCGGGCTCAACGTATCTAAGCCCAAGGTGATGCCCAACACTTCTGATTCTGTCTCAATGTAGGAAGGTGGTACCGTGCCATTAAACACAGGCGCAAAATGACATGTTCCGCAAGCCGCTTTTCCCATAAAAAGATTAAATCCACGAATGGCGCTTTTCGGGTAATTTGATGTTTCGTTCCGTACGAATTGATCAAATTCACTATTGAATGACTTCAGTGAATTGACATAGGCTGCAATCGCGTTACTGATGGTTCTGCTGTAAATAGGTCTTTTTGCTATTCCTTGATAGACCTCATCGAACATTTCAACGTAGGTGGAGCTTTGATTCAACCGCTGAGAAATCTCATTAAAGCTCAAATTAAACTCCAGTGTATCGCTCACCACATGCGCAACTTGACGTTCCAAAGTGTAATCACGCATATCCCAAAAATAGCGAGAAGCATATCCTGCATCAATTAATGAAAGTGAATTTCGCCTATTGAATTTGTTAGCAACATTAGTTTTACTTGTTGGCAAACCATCCGTAAATGCTTTTGAAGGGTCATGACAAGAAGCACAAGACATTTTCATATCATTTGATAAAATTGGATCGTAGAATAACGTCTTTCCCAGTTTAATTATCTTCGGATTGTTCAACGGTAAAAACGAAAGTTCAGCATAATAATCAATGTTCAAAAAATCTTCGTCAAACAGATTTCGGGAATTATAATTCTGCGCATGTGATTTATAATGAGATCCCTTTATGTCATTTAACAGCTGAAAATCCAATAAGCTATTGTACAACGGATTGATCACTTGCGTCAAAAAAACCATGCGATCAAATGTGTCAAAATCACTGTTGGCTTCCAACAATTGCTGCGCCAGGCGAAAAAAATCAGCGACTTCCTGGTGTTTAAGCTCGGAAACATTCAGAAGTTCTTCTTTATAGAACAAGAATGCACGCTCCATGGCTTTTAAGCTCGTTTTGGCTTCTTCAATCGCATTGCCGCATCCAGGCGTATCGAAACCCGTAAGGCCTAAGGTGAACACACTCACAACACCGGATCGAAGCGCTTCTATGATGCGTTGATTGGAAAAATTACTATGATCAACACTTCCAGCAATTCTATTCATAGATGCGATGAGCTCCGTAGCCAGAATTTGAATAGCTTCAAGATCCTCAATAGCATTATCGCTAAAAATCAGTTCATCAAGTGCCTGCAGTCCTTTTGGTTCAATGAGATCATTTTCTTCATTAAATTTTGGAACTGGTCCTCCATTTATAAAGAGACTGTTGAATGAACTGTGGGTATAATCAAACAAAAATTCAATCCGCTTGAAGGCCAATCTCGTTCGTTTAACCTGTTCTCGAAGCAACGGAAGGGAAGACTCATCAGTTGCGTTCAAAGCAACGGACTGCAATTCCTGCGTTTGTAGCTGAAACAACCGTAAATCATTCAGGTAAATTTTCTTGATCTCTTTGGAAGCTTTTGCCTCCTCTTTTTTATTTGAAAAATCAAATCCAAACATTGTGGGAACAGCAATGAGCAATAGGAGGCAAGAGATAGTTTTCATTTCCAAATGTAAGAATTCATTCTGAATCATCGGGCTAAGGAACGCCATATAAGTTTGCTGTAGTTCCGAGCTAGTGGCCCATCCCCGTCCCGTCGGCACAGTTAGCCATTTTACTGGTCCTGGTTTCTTTTTATAATTACCGTTCCCCTACTTACTGGGAGCTGGAAATCCGTCAGGAAGTGTCAGAATATTACGCACGTTTTTATCCCGAGGTTGACTGAATATTTCAGGGGCGCGGCCGCAGGGTGCAATAGAAGTTAGAAGAGCAAGGATCTCCCTAAACTGCGTATTTCTCAACACCTTGATCACGAACCTACTTTTACTCAAAAACAACCTTCCCCCCCAGCAACACTCCAGCCTCCGTAACCTGATCCGAAAAAGTGTCCACGAGGGTAAGCCCTCCATGCTCCGCCTCCACCAGGGCGCGCAGCGCCCGCAGGTAGGAGTTGAAGACGGGCACTACCCTACCGGCTACCGCCCGGTTGTCCTGTTCTGGAGTAGCGTTTTCTTCATCGGCAGGAAGGGTTTCCAGCCAGACGTTGGCAGAGGACCGGATGCGGACCTTGAGGTATTCCTCCCAGTAGAATTCGTCCATTAGGTCTTCGTAGAGCGGGCCAGTGATCGTGACCAGTTCCATCATTTTCTGGGCGCTGCGGAGCTGCTCCTCGTCGGAAAAATTCAGGGGAGCAACGGGCTCGCCGTCGGTGAATTCGGCGCCGCGCACGTCGAGGCCTACGTAGGCGACCCGGTTTCGGAGGTACTTCGACTCCGTAAAATTCAGCAGAGTGACGGCCTCAGTCTTACGTTGCTCCAGGCTTAGGTAGCGTTCTTTCTCGTATTTCTCCAGCAGGGGCTCCAGGCTCAAGTGGATGCCAGTTTTGAAGGGGACGGCTACGAAGAAGCCGTACTCCTCCCCCAGCGTCAGGAACGCCCTTTCGAAGGCGATGATCCGGTCGATGTAGGTCTTCGAATTTATCCGGATGGACAATTCGTAAGTGAAGGTAGACGTCTCGTTGAGGTAGGTAGAAATGGGGAGCATGGCACGAAGGTATAGTGCGCTTGGGGACTAATGGAGGGAAAGTGAAACTATCCACCCTGCTGCGCATTTTTTCATGCTTCCGAAATTCTTGACCGGGCGAATCTCTGCCATATGAAAGTAACTAAAAGAAATACGAACTCCGCGTTTCTCCTTTCCTCCGCCACTCCGCGCGAGAACTTATCTCATTCTCGCGCAGAGTGGCGGAGTTGTGCGGAGAACAATAAGCCTTACCTACACTGAAGTGCAGGCCTGGGATACAAAGCTCTTCGAACTGCACTTATGCTCGCTATCGTTTGTGGCGGCTACCGCCTTTTGCGACAGATTGGTTTGCCACCGGACGAATTAAGACATTCAATGACCGGAGTGGCATGAGATCCTATTTCCCCAACAACTACGGCTTTTCGAAAAGTCGTAGTACTTAGCTTATCCTTCTCCACTGCTCCTCTAAACCCTTCCTTGCACCTGCGGCCCCGCTCCTAATTCGGCGGCAAACGGTCAACAATCACATACATCAAGGTCAACCATAAAGCAGCAAAACCGTCATTCTCCCCGTTATCCTCACAGCCAGTTTAGCTCAACTAACCTAGTGGTGCTTAAAGGCAAAGCCACCCCCGGGGTGATGACCATGCGCAGCGCTGCGCAAACTGGCCGCACCGGCAACCAATACTACAATGAAGTTACCTGGACGGCCAACGATGATGGCACCGTTACCCAGAAATGGGACGTCCTCGATGCTGACGGGGCATTGCTGCAGGTGGCCTTCCTAGTGGTGCGTCGTCGAAACATAATACGGAGCGCTCGTTACCTGGGAGGGCGTCGTGCCTCCTTGTTGCTGGCAATTCATGTCAGGTCACTACGCGACTGATCAAGCCTCGTCTTCGACGCAAGACCTTCTTAGTGTAAACCTTAATGTCTTAGCACCTTAGTGGTTACTTCTCACACCTGCCACTCGGAGTGCAACTCCTCGACCTCTTAGTGTAAACCTTAATGTCTTAGCACCTTAGTGGTTACTTTGAGGTGGGCACAATTACAACTCGCGCCAGCCAATAGTTACCACCAAATCATCCGTTTCCACCAAGGTCTTCTGCTTAAGTGAGATACTCTTCACCTCCCCATCAATCGGGCTAGTGATGGTTGATTCCATTTTCATCGCCTCGATGATGAAGAGTGGATCACCGGATTTGACCTGATCGCCAACCTTCACGAGGACACGGCTCAGGTTACCCATCAATGGGCTCCCTACTTCGCCTTCCGCGACAGCTTTCTGGTTGACCTTTATTACTTTATTCAAGGTCCTGTCGCGTACAGTAATGCTGCGAGTCTGGCCGTTGAGGCTGAAGAACACCAGGCGTTTGCCCTGCTCATCGGGTTCCGTTTTGTTGAGGTACTTGACGGTGATCGTTTTACCGGCACTCAGGCGTACAAGTACTTCCTCGTTGGGTTTGAGACCGTAGAAGAAGGCATGGGTTGGCAGGTTAGCGACCTGGCCAAATTTCTCCTCAAAGGCGAAGTAATCGGCGTACACTTTCGGGTAAAGCAAGTAGGCCAGTAGGGCTTTGTTGTCGGGTTTCATCCCAAACTTCTCCGTGTATTCTGCTTCCACCTCGGCCCAATCGATTGGGTCCAGGTGAGCATTGGGTCGATCGATGAAGGGCTTTTCGTCTTTTAGCACCAGCTTCTGCAGTTCGGCGTTGAAGCCACCTTCGATCTGGCCGAGGTCTCCGCGCATCAGGTTCTTGACGCTGTCCGGAAAGTCAAGTTTCGCGCCTCGCCGAAGAACGTCTTCGGCGGTCAGGTCGTTGGAGGTCATAAACATCGCCATGTCACCGACCACTTTGCTGGAGGGCGTCACCTTCACCAGGTTGCCGAACAGGTCGTTGGCGGCAGCGTAGTTTTTGCGGATGGTCGGGAACTGGTCTTCGAGGCCGAGGCCGCGTGCCTGCGGCCGCAGGTTGGAGTACTGTCCTCCAGGAATTTCAGTGTCGTAGATGGTGGCCGTGCCCGCCCGAAGCTCCGTTTCAAAGGGGTAGTAGTAGGTCCGAACCGTTTCCCAGTAATCGGCGTACTGGTTAAGCAGCGGCAGGTTGACGGGGTTCTCCCGCTCGTGCCCCTGCAGCATGGCAGCAATGGAGTTGTAGCCAGGTTGCGAGGTCAGACCGGAAAGGCTATTGATGGCAACATCGACCACGTCGACGCCAGCCTCAATGGCTCGTAAGTAGGTCGCACTCTGGATGCCGCTCGTATCATGCGTATGCAGGTGGATCGGCAGGCTCGTCTCCTCCTTTAGTGCCTGGATCAACTCGGTAGCGGCCAACGGTTTCAGCAACCCGGCCATATCCTTGATACAGAGGATATGGGCACCGGCGCTCTCCAGCTGCTTGGCCAGTTTTATGTAGTAGTCCAGCGTAAACTTGGTCTTCTTCGGGTCCGTGATGTCTCCGGTGTAACAGATACAAGCCTCGGCGAGGCTATCGGTGTTTTCCCGGACAGTCTTGATGCTAACCTCCATATTTTTG
>JBLHRW010000130.1:0-11330 GCA_047626445.1 Neolewinella sp. | reverse complement strand
CTAAGGAGCTACACTAAGGGAAAAGTAGGGAAGTAACCACTAAGGCACGAGGCACTAAGGAGCTACACTAAGGGAAAAGTAGGGAAGTAACCACTAAGGGACGCGAAATAAATAAACCATGCTTCTTGACCGCCTTATTTTGCCCTCACCGCTCTTAAAAATTATTTCCGTAGCATACGGCTATGCAAAGAATTTTTCAAGAACGGCGAGAACAAAAGCGTCAGGTCAAGAAACACGTTTTATTTAATTCGCGTCCCTAAGACATTCAGGTAATAAGAGAAAAGAGTAAGGGGGCGGGGCCGCAGGTGCAGAGTAAGGACTAAAAACGCACAGCGTTTTCAAAAGCCCTCCCTTGTGGGGAGGGTTGGCAGGGGGGGGCTTGAAGTTACCATGAACTTACGCACATTGCATTTACTTGTATTGTGTAAGCTTATCCATTCTTGCATAGTCCAAAATAAAATTTGGAGCACGTCTTTTTTATCCTCAACTTTGCCCCAGATTAACTATATTATGCACCTGCGTCCGCGCCTGCTTATTCACCACCTGAGCAAGCTGAAAAGCCAACGTGAATTGCCTTATATTTTTCCCAAACCAAATCCAAATCGAAAACCCATGATTGCCACACAGATCCCCGTACAAGAAGTACAGCAAAGCCGCGTCTCCACCGTCGATTGGGATAACCTTCCGTTCGGTAAAGTTTTTAGCGACCACATGTTCCTCTCCGATTATAAAGATGGTGAATGGACCAACGACCGCATTGTGCCCTTTGGCCACTTCACCATGCATCCTGCCAGTATGGTACTACATTACGGCCAGGCGATCTTTGAAGGAATGAAGGCGAGTAAGCTGGAAGACGGCACCCCCGTTTTACTCAGTCCGATCGATCATGCCAAACGCCTCAACGCCAGTGCACGCAGGATGATGATGGCGGAGTTCCCCGAAGACCGTTTCGTAGAGGCCATTAGTCAGCTGGTTGCCCTGGATAAAGATTGGATCCCGCCGGCAGCCGGCAGTGCGCTTTACCTTCGTCCGTACATGTACTCTACAGATGAGTACATTGGTGTCCGGCCCAGCGAAACCTACACTTTCTGCATCTTCACGGCGCCAGTAGGCCCGTACTACGCCAAGCCCGTTCGCCTGATCGTTGAACAAAACTACGTCCGGGCCGTGCCCGGTGGCACCGGCGAGGCTAAAGCTGCCGGCAACTATGCAGCCAGCCTCCGGCCCGCCTACGAAGCCCAGCAAAAAGGCTTCGATCAGGTAGTTTGGATGGGTGGCCCGAACAAAACCCAGATTCAGGAAGTCGGTACCATGAACATCTTTTTCGTGATCAACGGCGAAGTAATCACTCCTGCTACCGACGGTGCCATCCTCAAAGGCATCACCCGCAAAAACTTTATGACCATCCTCCGCGACCAGGGCTATAAAGTCACCGAACGCGTGGTCGAAATCGACGAAATCGTCGAAGCTTTCGAAGCAGGAACGCTCCAGGAAATGTTCGGTGCCGGCACTGCCGCCGTCGTCAGCCACGTAGCAGAACTCCAGTACGGTGATAAGCTTATGACGCTGCCCGCCGTGGAAGACCGTAAAATCGGCCCCATGCTGAAGACGTACATCGATGGTCTTCGGACTGGTGCGGTGGAGGATAAGTTTGGTTGGTTGGTGAAGCTGTAGCCGGAGGCTACAGTTATAGACGGCCTACGGCCTTTTAGACGCTCCGCTTCTAGGGTTACCGCATATGGGTACTCGCTTCGCGTTAGACCACATTGGTTAACCGGGCCATAGTCCGTACGAGCGCAGCGAGCAAGAACTTGCGGCAGCCTAAAAGCGCAGCGCCTATGAGGCACGAAGTGCCGTCTAAAAGTGGCGAAGCCACGTCTAAAAGTAGGGTGTCCCGCCAGTGATTCCGCAGGAGTCACGGTTATATAAGGTGCGTATTGTAGGGGCAAGGCATGTCTTGTCCCTACAATACAGCACTTTAATGGGCCCGATTCCTGCGGAATCGTAATAAACACGGGGCGGAACACCCTACGTCTAAAAGCGTAGCCTCTGGCTACGCTTCTTCCCTGCTCCAGTCCGTCTGTCCAACATAAATCATGATCATACCCACTACGATCATGAGGATACGGACGCCGAAGGAGACGGCAACGTTCCAGCGGTACAGCCATTCGAGCAAAAAGAAATCAACCCCAACTACGTTGAGGAAGAAAGTGACAATACCGGTAAACAATAGCAAGAAACCGATGACGGTGAGGGTGGTGGCGTTCTTTAGCATGTGTAGATAGTAGTTTGATGCAAAACTACGGAGTAGGACGTGGTGTTAAGCTGATAGCCATTATTTTTACTTAGGACTGACCACCAACCCAACAACTTAAAAAGCCGACAACCCGTTATTCTTAGCCCGTAACCAAGCTTATTTTGCCCACCACCACTAATAATTCGATCAAGATCATCGAGTGCCCGCGCGATGCCATGCAGGGGCGTCATGATTTTATCCCGACGGAAATAAAAGCTGCGTATCTTCAAGAACTGTTGGCCTGTGGGTTCGATAGTCTTGATTTTGGGAGCTTCGTTTCTCCGAAGGCCATTCCCCAAATGCGGGATACCGCAGAAGTCCTCGCTATGTTGGACCTGAGCGCGACGGCTACAAAACTATTGGCCATTGTGGCCAACCGGCGTGGCGCGGAAGCCGCACTTTTGCATCCCGAGATCCATTACCTCGGATATCCTTTTAGTGTCAGCGAAACGTTCCAACTACGTAATACCAACGCCACGCTGACGGAGAGCTTGGACCGGGTAAAACAAATTCAGGAGCTCACTGTCGCTGCCGGTAAAGAGATGGTCGTGTACCTCAGTATGGGCTTCGGTAACCCCTATGGTGATCCGTGGAACGTGGAAGTAGTGGAGCAGTGGGTAAGCCGCCTCGCTGAACTGGACATCCGGATATTTCAACTGTCCGATACCATTGGCGTCAGCGCTCCGGCCAGCATCAGTTATCTGTTCAGCAGCCTTATCCCCCGATATCCTGATTTGGAAATCGGTGCGCACCTGCACACCACACCGGATAGCTGGGAAGAGAAGATTGCTGCCGCAGCAGCAGCAGGCTGCCACCGGTACGACGGCGCCATTCGAGGATTCGGTGGTTGCCCTATGGCCAAGGATGACCTGACGGGAAATATGCCCACCGAACGCCTGTTTGAGTACTTCGGTTTTGAAGCCACGGGGGTGGGGGAGAAGGCGTTTCGACGGGCTATGACGGCCTCATCGGCCGTCTTTTAGATGGCCTACGGCTTTGGTATACGAAAACTCGCTACGCTCATTTTCTCAGTAGATGGCCTTTGGCCTTGGTAGATTAGAGGGTAGGCTACCGCACTGGCCAGCTCGCTGCGCTCGTGCGGTATACGAACGAAGTGAGCTACCATATGCGGTAGCCTATCAATCTACCGAGGTGCATAGCACCGTCTATGCGAAAGCGCGCAGCGCTTTACAGCGTCCCGCGTACTTCTTGCTCCCGCTCAATAGCCTCAAATAAAGCCTTGAAGTTGCCCTTGCCAAAGCTGGTTGCGCCTTTCCGCTGGATGATCTCGAAGAAGACCGTCGGACGGGGCTGTACCGGCTTGGTGAAGATCTGCAGCAGGTAGCCTTCATCGTCGCGGTCGACGAGGATGCCGAGCTCGCGCAGCGGGCTGAGGTCTTCGTCGATCTCACCAACGCGGTCGAGTAGGGTGTCGTAGTAGCTGTCAGGGACGCGGAGGAACTCCATGCCACGGGCCTTGAGTGCACGTACGGTGGAGATCACGTCGTCGGTAGACACGGCGATGTGTTGGATGCCTGGGCCACAATGGAATTCCAGGTATTCCTCGATCTGGCTCTTCTTCAGGCCGGGGGCGGGTTCGTTGATGGGGAACTTGACGCGGCCGTTTCCGTTGCTCATCACCTTACTCATCAGGGCGGTGTACTTGGTGGAAATGTCTTTGTCGTCAAAGCTGATGATCTGCTTGAAGTCCATTACATCGGCGTACCAGTTGACCCATTTGTTCATCTCTCCGAGGGCAACATTGCTGACCATGTGGTCGATGAATTTTAGGCCGATGGGCTCGGTACGGTACTCCGGGCTCCAGGCTGCGTAGCCAGGCAGAAATGGCCCGGTGTAGTTCTTCCGTTCTACGAATTCGTGGATGGTGTTACCGAAACTCTGGATTTGGGCGCGGACGCAGGTGCCAAACTTATCTTTTGTAGTGCAAGGTTCGGATACAGATTCTGCTCCGCGGCTGATGGCCGTTTCGTACGCTACGGCGGCGTCATCGACCCAAAGGGCTACACAGCGGACGGTGTCTCCGTGCAGGTCATGCAAGCGACCGATTTCCGTTCCTTTGGTCAGTGGGCTGGTAAGCACCAGGCGAATCTTGTCTTGTATTAACACGTAGCTCTCCTGGTCCCTAAGGCCGGTGCTGAGCCCAGCGTAAGCCAGCGGCTGGAAGCCCATACACGACTGGTAAAAGTGGGCGGCCTGGCGGGCGTTGCCTACGTACAATTCCACATAATCGGTACCCAGTAACGGGAAACTATCGGTGGTGGTGAAGGGGGCTTTCTCTGTAGCTACTACGGACATGGCCATCTGTTTAGTTGTTGATGCAATAATTGCTTCTGCAAAAGTAGTGTTTTAGATTGAGGCTTGCAAGATTAGGCGTGAGAAGATCCGTCGTGAATGGGCCATTCTGCCGGCTAACTTTCCTTGCCTTCCACTTGTTGTCTGCATCCTGCGTCCGCGCTTGGTACGCCTACTGCCGTTATTTAAACTACCTTACCCTTTACTAATGACTGGGGTAGTTCCGTTAACAGCCCATTCGTAAGTCAGACTAACGGCTACCGACGAGCGCAGCGAGCATTCTCCTTCGGAAGTACTACCCACGATTTACTACCCACTACTAAGGCCCAAGGCCGACTATAAACATATAAATGCCCCACCATCAAAGCCTAGCCGACATCACCGATGTCTTGCTGGATGACCAAACCCGGGGCGAGCTCCTCTCCGAAGCGCTTGATCTATACCGCGATATTTTGCTAAGAGCCTCCGGAATAGACCTCGGAGGACACGACGAAATGGATTGTATCCACACCGGTGCCGGTGTAGCTATCGGCACCACCTGGGCCGCACTGTGCATTGATGACCTGTTGCGCACCAAGCGTTTCGCCAGTGGCCTTTATAATGCGGTTAATGCTGTAATGGACCGCCGTCCCGGCCCCGTCCATATCCTCTACGCAGGCACCGGCCCCTGGGCAACGTTGTTTTTACCCCTGACTACCAGGTTTACCCCCGAACAACTCCAGGTTACCTGCATCGAAATTAACGATGGTAGTTTCGCCAGTGTTCAGCGCACCATCGAATACTTTGGCCTTAGTAACTACGTCGAGGACTTCATCCAAACAGATGCTGCCACGCATATTATTGCCGGAAAAACGCCGGTTGATATTATGCTCACCGAGACGATGCAGTATTGCCTGATGGACGAAATGCAAGTCCCCATCGCCCTCAACCTAATGAGGCAATTGGCGGATGATGTCATTATGGTCCCTGAGCGAATCATTGTTAGCCTGGGGGTACTCGAAGACGATACTAACAATGTTGTGAAACGTGACCTTGGTCCCGTGTTCACGCTCGATAAATCCACCCTCAGCGCCTATCTGCCCGTTACCGGAAACCTCGACTTTCCCACTTTGAGGTTGCCTGTGCCTGTGCCCGGAGAGTCTCCGGATGGCCCTCTGGCGCTCCTGACCACAATCGAAGTTTTTGGCGGGCAGAACCTCACCCACTACGAAAGTGGCCTCACCAATCCGCAGATCATCGGCCAATATCCGACTGCCGACAATCCACTTTTTGCCATTGATTTCACTTACCAGCTGGAGCCCACACCATTGCTGGAACTTGCATTTATTGATGCTTAGGGGCCGTAAAGAATAACCTCAGGGCAATCGTATTAGCGTAAATTAAAGGCTTCGATAAGTTCAGCCACCAGCCGAAATCGAGCTTCCCGCTTTAAAGTTCCCCCGAGGGGAATTTTAAAGCGGGTCCTAAATCAAAACAAGGGTCCTTGACCTTGCGGTGTGCTGAGCCCGTCGAAATATCGAAGGGATTAAAACTTGTTCAATCGTTTTCTAATGCGATTGCCCTGAGAATAACCTCCCGCAACTTGCAACTTGCAGCCTGCAAGTTGTACTTTTGTGGCGCAAAAGAAATTTGCCAATATGTCTGAAATCAAATCTGCCGGCATCAAAGGATATGCCTTTTTCGGTGCGCTAATTGCCCTCTTTCTCTTCGTCATTCTAGTTGTGTACCTGTACCGCTACAACCAGAACTTTGTGCCAGAGAACCCCGAGCGTTACAGCGAGCTGCTACAAGCCGCAGTCTCTAGCCTGAAGGCTTAAAGGTGCGCCGATTCCCTCGGGTGCATCGAACGATTACATTCCTGCTGCTGGTGCTGTGCATCGGCTGGCTGGCTACCTCCTGCGTAAACGATCCGGAAGACGTTGCACGTTTGCAAGAGCAGCTCAACGACAAGGTAGAAGAAGCGCAAGAGGTCCGTATTATATTCAGCGACTCCGGCTTGGTGCGTGGCATCGTTATCGCACCAACAATGCATAACTACCTGGACAAAACGGACCAGCGGCAAGAATTCCCTGACGGGTTACGGGTGGCCTTTCTTGACGAATTTCAGGACACTACCAGTACCCTGACCGCAAAATGGGGCGTCTACCGACGCCGCACCAAGGAGATCACGGTACGGGACAGCGTCGTCTGGGAATCAACCGATTTACAGCGGTTGGAAACGGAGGAACTCAACTGGGACGAAAAAAAGGAACGTATCCACACCAAGAAATTTGTTGTCTTGCAACAGCCCGACTACCTTATCACGGGATACGGACTGGAGGCAGACCAGAGCTTCAGCAATGCGAAGGTATTGCAGGTGGAGGGGCGGATTCCGGTATCCCGGCCTAAAGACGAGGTGGAGCAATAGCCGGCACCGCTTATTCCCTCCGCTGCTATATCGCTGCTATCCATTATCTTCGTTTATAGATAATCGCCGTATTAAGAGAGAACGAGCGTAGCGAGCTACCATACGGTAGCCTATCTACCACCTTCTACCAAGGCCGTAGGCCGTCTAAAAGAAAAGGAGCGCAGCGAATTTTCGTCTAAAAAAGGCCGCCGGCCGTCCAAACCTTGACCACCTTTTTAATTATTCTCGCCTTATTTCTTTCCGCTATTTTCAGTGGTTCGGAGATCGCCTACGTCTCGGCGAATAAGCTGAAGGTAGAACTGAAAAAGAAAAGGGGCACCCGGCGCAGCCGGATCCTGGCTGGCTGGTTTGATCGGCCTGCAGACTTCATGAGCACCATGCTGGTGGGGAATAACATCGCCCTGGTGGCTTTCACCATCCTGATCTCTGGCTCTTTTGCCTGGTTGCTGGATGGCTGGGCTGCTCCTGGTGGTATGCTTAACCTGCTTGGCGAAACCATCTTCCTTACCTTGATCGTGTTGGTCTTTGGCGAGTATTTACCCAAGACACTATTCAGGCTATTCGCGGATGATGCCCTGTATTTAATGGCTGTTCCGTTGCGCGGATTACAGTGGCTGCTTTATTTTCCCAGCCGGGTAATGACTGGCGCCAGTAACCAGTTACTGCGCTTGTTTTTTAAACGACCGGCAGAAGAGTTGGACACCGTCCTTACCCGCCTGGACCTGGAAAATTTCGTGAATGAGAGCCGTTCGTCAACCGATGAGGACACGGCCGCCATTGATACCAAGCTGTTTGGTAACGCGCTCAATCTGTCGGAGGTCCGGGTAAGTGACTGTATGGTCCCACGGACGGAGATTCAGAGTGTGGACGTCTCTATTTCTGTAGATGAGTTAGAGCAAAAATTCCAGGAGACGCGCCTAAGTCGCATCCTGGTGATTGACGGCGACATGGACGAAGTGCTTGGGTACGTCCACCACCAGCAGTTGCTGGACCTTCCGGAATCCGTCCGTAGTATGATCCTTGAATTGACCTTCATCCCCGAGGTAACCCGGGTAACCGATTTACTTGACCAGGCGATTAAGGACCAGCTCAGCATCGCTTGCGTCGTCAATGAATTCGGGGACATAGCCGGGCTGGTCACTATGGAAGATTTGCTGGAGGAGATATTTGGCGAGATCGAAGATGAGTTCGATGAAGACCCTTATCTCGAGACCGTTGAAGAAAACGGAAGCTATATTTTTAGCGCACGGCTGGAGGTGGACTACCTCAACGATAAGTACGACCTCAAGCTACCCGAAGGGGAATACCATACGCTTTCGGGCTTCATCGTAACCGAAGCAGAGCGCGTGCCAGACCAGGACGAAAGCCTCGAATTGAGGGGGTTCATTTGTGAGATGGTGGAAGTTTCTAATACTAGAATTGAGGTGGTTCGGCTTACGGTGGAAGTGCCGGAGGTAGAGGAGTAAGTTGTGCTACCGCACAACATAGTGGGTAGACGGGCTTTGCCCTTGGTAGTGGGTAGTAAAAGAGCTGCCGCAGTGGAATGCTCGCTGCGCTCGTCATTAGGAGCTACTATTCCTAACGAGCGGAGCGAGCATCCAAAAGCGGTAGCCCTACTAGACTACTGAGCTACAAGACTAATTAATGTTGACAGACCACTAGTAAACTACAAGACTAATATTAAACCCCAGATACCTTCCTTACGCCATGCAAGAATTACTTGAACTCGTTACTTCCACGCCCGTTCCGTTGCAGTTGCTGATTGCCTTTGGCATCGCCTTGGCCCTGGCCACCGTAATCGTAATGATTTTATTTTCCGTCTTGCGGGCCTCCGCGCGTAAAACGCAGAGTTTTACCCTGGAGGCTTTTAGCAAAAGGGGCCGCACTTCCGTTTTTTGGCTGCTTGTTATGCTACTAACTTACTGGTTGTGGAGCCTGGTGGGCGCTAGCCTGCCGGAGGGAGCGGACAGCTTTTTCCTCCCAGGGGCCCTGCACTTGCCGCGAACACTGCTTTATATTTTTGGAGGAGTTTTCCTGGTACAAGTGACCCGGGTAGCGGGAGACACGATTCGCTATCGGTACAACGCCGATGACTTCAATAATCTTCGCGAGCGTAAAATCCTGACCCAACTTCAATACATCCAGCGGATCGCCTCCATCATCATCTTCGTAGTGGTAGTAGCCTTTATTTTTCTGCAGTTTGACGGGATGAAAAAATTGGGAACCGGTATTCTGTCTACTGCCGGTGTCGGTGGTATCATTATCGGCTTGGCGGCTCAGAAGTCCATCGCTAACCTCCTGGCAGGTTTTCAGATTGCCTTTACCCAGCCGATCCGGCTGGACGACGTGCTCATCGTGAATGGTGAATTCGGTACGGTAGAGGAGATTACCCTGACTTACGTAACGATGAAGCTGTGGGATCAGC
Source organism: Neolewinella sp. (assembly GCA_047626445.1). Lineage (GTDB taxonomy): Bacteria > Bacteroidota > Bacteroidia > Chitinophagales > Saprospiraceae > Neolewinella. Next base: position 1,889 of record JBLHRW010000130.1, on the reverse strand, counting down.
GCCGGCAGGTTATCCCACTGCAATACTTCATTGACAATGTTTTTCAAAACTGGACTCGATCCAACCCTGAATTGATCGGCTCCGTCTTCCTGTACCTCGATTACTCCTTTCCGGTACAGGAACTCCGGCAGGAAGTTGAACGGTACTTGCCAACCCAGGAACTTTGGGATGAACGCGTCCAGTCCGTTGCCGTAACGGAGACCAGTGAAAGGACGATTACCGTTCGCATCCTGATGTCTTCCGATAATGCCAGTAATACATTTACCCTTCGCTGTAATGTTAGAGAGTACTTGCTAGCGTGGGTACGGACCAACCATTCTGATAAATTACCTCAACAACGGGTAAAGGGAGACAACCTTCCGGGGCTGCCACCGTTGTAACCTTTCGTTTTTTAGTGAAATATGGGCTCGTCCGACCTAACTTTACTCATCCTTAGCCGCCCGACGGTGCTCACTGGTTTGACACCACGGGGCCGTCCGAAACCAACCTTTAAGTTTTATGGCTAACCGCCTGGACCAGATAAAGCGACCGATCGCCGATGAACTGATTGCTTTTGAGAAGCATTTTCGGGATACCATGCGTTCCAAGGTGGCCCTGATGGACCGGATCACGTATTACATCGTGAAGCGCAAGGGGAAGCAGATGCGGCCAATGTTCGTTTTCCTCTCCGCCAAGGTCTGCGGAGAAATCAATGAAAACAGTTACGTGGCGGCTTCGCTGATCGAATTGATACATACCGCGAGCCTTGTTCACGACGATGTCGTCGATGAGTCCTACGAACGCAGAGGGGTCTTTTCCATCAATGCATTGTGGAAAAATAAGATTGCGGTTCTTGTGGGGGACTTCTTTTTTGCCAAAGGCCTACTAATTGCACTCAGGCATAAGCAGTACCGTATCCTGGAGATCATCTCCAACGCGGCGCAGGCGCTGAGCGAAGGGGAATTGCTCCAAATCGAGAAAGCCCGCCGGCTCGACATTGACGAAGCCATTTATTTTGATGTTATCCGGCAGAAGACAGCTAGCCTGATTGCCGCCTCCTGCGAGGCGGGTGCCGCCTCGACCACCCAGGCAGAGGAGACACTTAAATTGATGCATCAGTTTGGGGAGAAGATCGGTATCGCCTTCCAGATCAAAGACGACCTTTTCGATTTCGGCGTCGACGACGTTGGCAAGCCTCTGGGCATCGACATCAAGGAAAAGAAGATGACGCTGCCACTCATTCATGCCCTGAATCAGGCGCCAGCCAGTGAGCGTAAGCGGATCATCCGGCTGATCAAAAAGCACAGTGATAAGAAGGATAAAGTGGCCGAAGTTATCCGCTTTGTCCACGAGAGCGAAGGGTTGGCCTATGCCAACGCAGCCATGATGCGGTACCGGGATGAGGCTTTTGCCTTGCTGCGTCAAATGCCTGAATCGGAGTCGCGGGATAGTTTGGAGGCTTTGGTTAATTATGTGGTGGAGCGGAAGTACTGAGTGGGCGCGGCCACTGAGATCTACTTCGTTCGTCGGGGTCACGCATTGCGTTATACCGCTTGTGCGCGGCCGCAGGTGCAATTAATAGTTTTAATGCAAGGAAAGCTATGTGTACTCCGCTGTGCTATATTCAAGGAGTTACCATGATGGGGGCAGTGGGACGATATTATGCAAGCCTGCGACACATTCAGGCACTTACTTGATTATGCGAGTAGTAAGACGACGGAAATATATACTCCTCTGAGTAACGAAGAGCGGCAACGAATTGACAGACCACTAGTGGTCGAGTTCATAAATATTCATCCGTTTAACTTGCCATCGCGGCGCTGTACTTCCCAACTGAAAACCTCACGTAGCTATGGCTATGATCGGCTTTCAGTTAGTCGTCCAGCACCACGCTGCCTGCGTTAAATGTT
>JBLHRW010000129.1:0-11438 GCA_047626445.1 Neolewinella sp. | reverse complement strand
GGACTGAGGACCTCGGAGCGTGAATTTCCAGGTTGATGCGAAGCGATCAATCTGAAAATTGACCTCCGAGCGTCCGCACTTGGTCTTTTAGCCCTTGATTTGCGTTACCAGACTAACGACGGTAGCGGCCACGAGCGTAGCGAGCATTCCCATGCGGCAGCACTACCAGACTACCTTCTTTGCTAGACTACCAGACTAATAAGGGCGCGGCCGCAGGTGCAAAATAAGATGGTTAAGGAGCAAGATTTTGTGAAAAAAGACTATGTTTAGGGAACTCATGAATTACAAACAGCGTTCCAAAGGCGATTAACCTGGAATACTAAATAATAACACATGCCCCTTAATGTTCGACTGTCCGCTTGTTTGCCGCTACTGGTTTGCCTGTTTTTAATAGGAGGCTCAGGTTCGGTTTTTGCGCAATGTCCTCCGGCCACCGAGGCCGGACTCCACATTGTTCAGGCCAACGAGACTTTATTTTCCATTGCCCAGAAATTCGGTACCTCTGTTGATGACCTGACGACTTGGAACAGCCTGACCCAACAAGAATTACTGAAGCCCTGCCGGCAACTGGTCGTTTCCTACAGCTTGGTTAATTCTGCTGTCACCGGATCGGACAATGCCTTTACCGGCCTGAAGCAGGGGGGCAAGTGGCATACTGTTCGCCCCGGCGAATCGGTGGAGCTTCTGGCGGAACTTTATGGCTACACTGCCGCGCGTTTCCGCGAGTTCAATAAATTGGAGGGTTGGCGCCGGATCAAAACTGGTGCCGTGCTCCGCTCCACGGAGTGTACCTGCGAATCGCCCGCCAGCGTGGCCGGGCCGGCACCTACCGTTAGCCCAGCCTTAGCCTCCAGCGTAGTGCAGGCGGGGACCTCCTTTACCGCCCCCGAGGCGATTGCTACCGACCGGGCGTACATGAAGGTTTCCGAATCAATGATGGTGGACGCGATCAACCGCCTGCGGGCCAACCCTCGTGGTTTTATCCCCGAAGTAGAGGCTTTCGTTGCGGCAAAGAACGCGGAACCCTGGCGCCAGAAGCCCATCAACGCCCGCGCCGTCGCCAGCCTGATGCGCCAGCTAGAGCAAACACCTGCTTTGCCCGTCCTCCGGGCGCACCCTTGTCTTTACCGCGTGGCGAAGAACCAAGGTGACTACCTGCACAACACCAAACAGTTCCGCCACGACGGCCCCAATGGGAAATACCCCTGGAGTCGATCGCTTGCGGCTTGCCCGACGGTACAATTAGGTACCACCAAAGACCCCAAAGGCAACGCCGTGGGCAATGAAAATCTCGTTATGGGCCTCGAGCCCGCCGATGCCGTCATCTATCTGCTGATCGATGAAGCATCCATTGACCGGAGCCATCGCAATACCCTGCTGGCATCAGAATGGGCATACGTCTCTTGCTATAACTTTGGCACGGTCAATAACATCAGTAATCACTTCGTACAGATGTTTGGACGGTAGATCAGCCTTTTTTCATCCGATACATCTTTTGCTGACGTAGTCGCAAAAGTTTATCGGATGTATAAAAGGTGGTTGGTCGCTTTGAGGTGTCGGACGCCGATTAACACGAGTGGGCACGCGATTCTACGCATCGGATGAACTCCCAGCCGGCTGCGCCAGGCAGGGAGATGCATCCGATGAGCGAATCGCTTCGTCCACTCAAATCCTACACTTGTCGTATATTCCCACCTTTAAGCTCGCTTTCGGCCGCATTTCGGCTGAATGGCCCATAATCGACTAGCCCCCAACCATACCATTCATGAGATCAACAACGTTCTTCCTCACGGCTCTTTTTACCTTACTGTGCACCTGCGTCAGCGCCCAAGTTGACCTAAAGCACTGGGACGCTTTGGCCCCCCGCAACATCGGCCCCTCGGGCATGTCCGGCCGGGTAACCGCCATCGACGTAAACCCAACTAATAAGGAACATATCTATGTCGGTACCGCCTCTGGTGGCGTGTGGATGAGCCGCAACGGTGGCATCAGTTTCGAGCCCCTTTTTGATGACCAGAAATACCTCGGTATCGGCTCCCTGACCGTCTCCGACGCCAACCCCAATATCATCTGGGTTGGCACCGGCGAGGGCAATCCCCGGAACTCCGCCAACTACGGCGGTGGCATCTATAAAAGTATCGACGGCGGTAAATCATGGCGGCACATGGGCCTAGAAAAAACCCGCCACATCCACCGCGTAATTGCGCACCCAACGAACCCAGACGTAGCCTACGCTGGTGCCCTCGGGTCCATGTGGGGACCGAACAAGCAGCGGGGCGTATACCGCACTACCAATGGCGGTGAGACCTGGAAGAAGATTCTCTACGTTGACGAAGGCACCGGCATCGCCGATATGGTGATGGATCCCTCCAACCCCAATAAAATAATCGCCGCAACCTGGACCTTCGACCGCGATCCCGATTTCTTCAACTCCGGTGGCCCCGGCTCCGGCATCTGGGTCACTCACAACGGCGGCGACGGCTGGGAACGCCGCACGGCCAAAGACGGCCTGCCCAAGGGCGATCTCGGCCGCATCGGCATCACGATCTCCCACAACAAACCCAACATCGTTTACGCCTTGGTGGAAGCCAAAAAGAACGGCCTCTATAAGTCTATGGACGGTGGCCTGAACTGGCGGTTGGTAACCGACAAAGGCGTTGGCGATCGACCCTTCTACTACGGTGAAATCTACGTCGACCCACAGAACGAAAATCGAATTTTCGACATCGCTACCTACATCTCCCGTTCTGAAGACGGCGGTAAGACCTTCCGCAATATCGCCAACTACGGCAACTCCGTCCACCCGGATCACCACGCCTTCTGGATTGATAAGGACAACCCGCAGTACATCATTGATGGCAACGACGGTGGCCTCAACATCAGCCGCGACGGTGGTGACACCTGGCGCTTCGCCGCCAACCTGCCGCTGGCCCAGCTTTACCACATCAACTACGATATGAGCTACCCCTACCTCGTCGGTGGCGGGATGCAGGACAACGGTAGCTGGGTAGGGCCCAGCCAGGGCCTCAAGGCTGGTGGCATCACCCCCGCCGATTGGCAAGAAGTGTACTTTGGCGACGGCTTCGATTTGATCTTCAAGCCGGGCAACTCCAATACCGTCTACGCCGCCAGCCAGGGCGGCTCTTTGGGCCGCGTTAATCGCACCACGGGCAAGACCAAATCCCTCAAGCCGCTCCACCCGGACGGCACCTTCCTGCGCTTCAACTGGAACGCACCGATTGCTCAAGGCCCACAGAGCGACTGTACCATTTATATGGGCAGCCAGTTTGTACACAAGTCGACCGACTGCGGTGACCACTGGGAAATCATCAGCCCCGACCTGACGACCAACGACTCGACAAAGCAACGCCAGATGATCTCCGGAGGTCTCACCATCGACGCTACGCAGGCAGAAAACCACACGACGCTGCTCTGCATCATCCCCGGCGCCAACGGCGAACTTTGGGTGAGCTCCGACGACGGTAAGCTCCACCTGAGCAAAGACGACGGTAAGAACTGGACCGACCTCTCCAATCGCCTGCCCGGTATGACGGCCGGCAGCTGGATTCCTTACATCGAGGTGAGCCCGCACAACGCCGCCGAAGCCTGGGTCGTGGTGAATGATTTTCGCCGCAACGACCGTCGCCCGATGGTGTACCACACCGACAATTACGGAGAGACGTTTACCCGCGTGGTGGACGAGAAGAAAGTCAGTGGCCACGCCCTTGCCATCGTGCAGGACCCGGTGGAGCCGAACCTGCTCTTCCTCGGCACCGATCAGGGACTGTGGATCAGCTTCGATAAAGGCGATAAGTGGACGCACTATAATAAGACTTACCCCGGCGTTTCTACGCGGGACATCAAGATCCACTCGCGTGAGCATGACCTCATCCTCGGTACCTTCGGCCGGGCGGTTTGGATACTGGATGACATCCGTCCCTTCCGCGAAATCGCGACCAAAGGCACCGATATGCTAAAGGACACCTTCGCCGTCTTTCCCGCGCCCGACGCCTACCAGTGGAGTTACCGCTCTTACCAGGGCACGCGTTTCTATGCGCAGGGCCAGTTCCAGGGCGAGGACCGGCGCGGAGGCGCCATGCTGACCTACTGGCTGATGCCGCAGGAAGGGGAAAAGAAGAAAAAGGGGAAAGGGAGTAAAGGTGAAATGGCCGAAGACAGTGAAGAGGGCGCGGACGCAGGTGCAAAAGAAGGTGAAGAAGCAATGGACGAAACGGCGGATATGCTCTACTACGGCAAAGTCAACATTGCAGATAAAGCCACCGATCCGAACCCGGAATCCAAGCCTAAAGCCAAGGTCAAAATCCAGGTCGTTGACGTTCAGAGCGGCGACACCATCCGGACCTATACGCAAAAGCCAAACTGGGGCATGAACCGCACCAGTTGGAACATGCGCCGTGACGGTATTGCCTTCCCGAGCCGCCGTGCCCCTCGCTCCGATGCGGATACGCCGAGCGGTCCCCGCGTCGGCCCCGGCGTCTACGAGCTGATCATGACCTACGGCGACCACATGGGTAAAACCATGGTCACCGTCCACGCTGACCCCCGCGAAGACCAGATCCCCAATGGCCTCGACGCCCAGGAAGCCATGCGCGTTGAGCTCGATACCACCACGGCTCACCTCACCGCCTCCTGGAACGACCTGCAGGAAGCTGGCAAAGCCGTCAAGCGCGTGCAGGGCCTGCTGAAGGATGCCCCGAAAATGGTCAAGGACAGCCTGGGGAAAGAGGCTAAAGCCATCCTCAAATCCATCGCCGAAATCGAAGAGGTTTTTACGGAGGAAGAAGGCCTCAAAGGCATCCAACGGAACCCGACGAACCTGCGGGGTAAGATGTTTACCGCTGGCCGTTACATCGGCCAGGTGGAGGGCCGGCCTACGCAGATGGCGGAGGTGGCCTTGGAGCAGTACCAGGCGGGAGCCAAAGACTTCATGATGAAGATTGAAGAATTCCTGAAGGGGGATTTTGCGGACTTCCGCAAGGAGGTGGATGCTGCTGACTTGACTTTGTTTGGGAAGTTGTAGGTTTGGGTTCCCCCGAATTTATGCTGGTGCTCGCCTCCGAGCCGTCCGACCGCCTGCGCCTCGGCTCCGCCGAAGTTCCGAGCGGCCCGACGGCCTACGGCGAGCAATAGGGGATGTCCCCCGTCGGACGGCTACGCGTCCAGGCCGGAGGCCTCGCCACGTGGGCCGGCGGGCGGGTTGTTGATCGGTTTACCGCCTTAACGGTAATTCGCTGATTAACACAGGTGTTTATAGCTGTGTTAATTGGTGCAATCCGTTATGATCTGCGATTCGATTTTTCCGATTGTCCAGCCTAAAGGCAGGGTAACCAGTCTTAACCAAAGTTGTGCCCTACCATGAAAATATTCATCGATGCCATCAGCAAACTGGGCCAATTCACCAAGGATGACCTAACGACAATTACTCAAATTGCTACCCCTAAATCCGTTGCTCCGGGAGACCACCTTCTCGAAGCGGGGGAAGTTTCCAGTACCCTCTTTTTCCTCCAGTCTGGCGCACTACTCAGGAGTGGAAGGAACGAGGAAGGGGAATTCGTAGTTCGTGACTTATTCGTCGGCGGCGATTGGGTTATTGACCATAAAAGCTTTACCGGAAGAAGCCCCGCAGTTCATTCGATCAAGGCTCATGCAGCAAGTCAGCTCCTGGCCCTGGAAATTGAAGGTCTGCATGAGCTGATCGCCGCCTCTCCGGTTTTCTTCCAGCTGGGCAGTATTTTGAAAATGGCCACTGCGAGGCAGGAGTTCTTTGATCAGTATGAATCTCCGGAGGACCGCTACCGGCATATTCTGGCGCACCGAGCTGAGCTAGTACAGCAATTTCCGTTAAAGTTCATTGCTTCCTACCTGCGTATGACGCCGGAAACCCTCAGCCGGGTTCGGAAAAGAATATCCTCCAAGTAATGGCTTCTTGATTTGAATCAAGTGGATATCGGGTGGTTCTGATTCAAATTTGTGCCTCATTCAAAAAGCATAAGTAATGAACCTCTCCCACAATCGGCAAAGCAGCCTTTTCCTTCTTCTTGGAACCTTCCTAATGTTCGCTACCATGATTCTTCACCCCGTGGGCGGAGATTTCGAACACCTGTTGGCCGTAAGCCAAATGGGCATCATTACCCATAGTCTGGCCATCTTTTCGCTGCCGTTCAGTGCCCTTGGTTTTGTTGGCCTGACACAGTGGCTGGGGAGTAATCGGTTTTTCTCACGATTGGGCTTGGCTTTTATGTTGTTGGGCTTGGTAGCGGCGATGTTGGCTGCGGCAGTCAATGGCCTTACGCTTCCTTTCTTCATTGGCGATTATGCAGAAGCTGATCCAGCCATAATAGAAGCAATCCACCCTATTCTCCGGTACAACATGGCTTTCAATCATTCTTTCGATTACCTGTTGATCAGCGCTATGTTTTTGTCGACCTTCTTATGGTCCATCGCCATTTTTAGAAGCGGAAAACTTCCTCGCTGGGTTGCTTTCCTGGGCTTCGCCATTGTTGCGATCGTCCTGATCTCGGCGGTATCTGGCGTTTACTTCCTGGATTTGCACGGCTTTCGGATGTTTGTTTTTGGGTGGTTGGTTTGGATTTTGAGTGTGGGGGTTGCTTTGTGGCGGGCTGAGGAGGAGGTTAACTGATTTTGAATCGCAGATTATAGCGGATTACGCGGATTGATACAGATTTTGGCATCTGCGTTGATCTGTGTAATCCGCTATAATCTGCGATTCTTGTTTTTGGTTGCCTAGCCTTCAGGCTGGTGCTTGCTGCGGGCCAGCCTGAAGGCTGGGCAACCTGTGCTATAGCTCCTCCAGTCGGGCAGCTGCGGCCAAAACGTTGATATCATTCCTTCCGATAAAAACTAACCTCCCCCTGCACTCCCTTCAGCCGCCCATCCGTCAAAAAACGCCACATTCGCCGCAGGGTTAGCGCCCTTGAGCAGATACTTATTCGCCGTAATACCTACCAGCTCCAGGTTCCAGTTTTTAGCACGCGACATTCGAAGCTTGCCCTTCTTGACGCTTATGTCGAAGGGCTTGTCCGAGTACTTAGGGATGCCGTATAAATAACTTACTGGGTCTTGCTAACTAAACCATAACGTACGCCAGTTACCATTTGGACCGGTGGCTGAGCCTGTCGAAGCCACCAACTCATGCTAATGCGATTACCTTGGTAAACCTCAAGTGGCTCCAGCACAACCCTCCGTATCTTACCCATCTCAAAACCAAGTAACCACTTGTCGCCCCGCACTTCAATACCGTTGCTGTTCCTACTCCTGTTGCTGACGGGCGGGGAGCTCTTTGCCCAGCAAACTTTTACCGCTACGCCCCGGGTGCAGTCCTTCTCCACCCTGGATTATAGTGGAGAGGGGCAAAACTGGGACATCGCCCAAGACGAAAACGGCTTGCTTTACGTCGCCAACGCCGCCGGGGTACTGCGCTTCGACGGGGCCCGCTGGGCCGCCCTACCACTGCCCGGCCAGCCAACCGTACGAGCTTTGGCAACTACGAATAACCGGCTCTTCGCCGGCGGATATGGAGAGTTCGGTTATTTTGATAACCCCGGTGCGGAGGACCCCATCTGGACATCTCTTTCGGCAAACCTAAACGGCCCCGCCCGGCAAGAGGAAATATGGAACATCGAAGTCCTGACGGATGGCACGGTCGTCTTTCAATCCTTCGGCAGCTTTTTCTTATACGATGGGAGTAGCGTAGAACAGTTGGCGCCACCGGGCGTGATGTTGTTTGCCGAGGCGGATGGGGAGGCGTTAATCGTCCCAGTTACCGGCCGGGGGGTATTCCGCTGGAGCAGGGCTGGGGGCTACCGCTTGCTTCCGGGGACTGAAGCGTTGGGGGAGCGGGAAGTGGTCGGGATAACGATACAAGATGACGGTCTTTTGCTGGCCGTCGAAGACGGCATCTTTGCCTGGGGTAACGGCGTTCTACGCCCGTGGAAATTCGCGCTGAACCAAGCCCTGGTCGGCCGGGAAATCAACCACATACTCCGCCTGAAAGATGGTACGCTGGCGATTGGCACCATCACCAGCGGGGTGTACTTTTTTGACGAGCGGACGGATAGTTGGTCCACCCAGACGGAAGCTACAGGACTTGCGAATAATACGGTACTTTCTTTATTTGAAAGCAAGGCTGGTAATGTCTGGCTGGGCCTCGATCGGGGATTAGACCTGGTCGTCCGCTCCGCAGCCGTCAGTTTCCGTACGGGCAACGACCGTCCGCCCGGCGCACTTTACGCTGCACTGCGTTATGCCGGAGCGACCTACCTAGGTACGAACCAAGGTTTGTTCCGTCAGGACTCCAGCGCTGCCGGTCTGACTTATGAGATGGTTCCCGGCACCTCCGGCCAGGTATGGGAGCTTAGGGCTACTCCGGCCGGTCTGCTTTGCGGGCACAACGAAGGTACTTTTCTGGTGGAGGGGGTGAAGGCTACCTTAGTGTCGGACCGCTCGGGCGGTTGGCAAACCGTTGAGGTCGACGAGGCCTCCGACCGCTTACTACAAGCAACGTACACCGGACTGCAACTGCTGGAAATCAGCGACGACGGAGTGGCCCACCTGGTCATTCCAGGGTTCTCCGCTCCCATCCGGTACCTGGGGTGGGCCGGTAGGCGAAAATTACTGGCCCTTCACGGTTCCCGGGGTGGCTTTGTGTTGCAATTGAGTGAGGATTGCCGCCGGATTACTGCCATCGATACCTTAAAGAATCCCCGGCTGATCAAAGCAAGTATTGCCGTTTTTAACGATACCCTCCTGCTGCAAAGCCAGGAGGGGCTGCTTCGATATGTCGATGGCCAACTGCTACCCATCGACAATTTTCGGGGTGTTTCGTTACTGCCAGGGCAGTATTGTCTCCCCGGCCGACACCCGGGCGAATGGTTTCTCTGTAGCCCTGACCGCATAAGCGTCTATCAGGGTAGGGAACAAATAGCAGAACTGCCTTTGCGGATGCGGTTTCCCTTCCCCGTTATTCTACCGTGGGAGAACGAAGACTATTTGTTTCTATTGGAAGAAGGGTACGCGAGCGTACGACCAAGGACAGAAGGTACCCGTGAAGTGGCGATGACGCTCCGGACGGCCTACCGGGCTGATGTGGGGTGGCGAGCGGTACTGGAAACAACTACGATTCCGAAAATAGCATACGCCAACAACGATTTGCGCTTCACCTATGCTTTACCGGCCTTCGACCGGGAGGTGCGGTACCGTAGCCGGCTAGTGGGGTATGCAGGAGATTGGTCAGCGTGGTCGGCACTAGTGAAACGGGAGTTTACGAACTTGCCAGAAGGGGATTACCGTTTTGAGGTAGCCGCAAATTGGTTCGGTAGCAGGGCTGAAGTTCAGTTCCAGGTCCTACCACCGTGGTACCGGTCCCGGCTGGCCTACCTGGCTTACGCTTTACTGTTGATTGGGTTGTTCTGGTGGCTGTACTGGCTACACTTACGCCGACTGGTAAGGCAGGCACGACACCTGGAAGTAGTTCGAAGACGAGAACTTCAGCGCGAGCGAACCCTGGCCCGAAACCGGGAGTTGCGGGAAGACATCAAGCGTAAAAGCAAGGAACTGGCGAACACTACCCTGACCCTGGCCAAGAAGAATGAATTGTTACTGGCGCTCAAAGAGGAGTTGGATAAGGGGCGTAAGCGTTCGGACGGACAAATCGACCTCCGAAAAGCAGAACGACTGATTGAGCGAAACTTGGACAATGAAGCAGATTGGGCCATCTTCGAATCGCACTTCAATGAGGTCCACGAAGCCTTCTTAAAGCGTCTGCGGGAACAACACCCTGGCCTGACAACGGGGGAATTGAAATTGGCCGCTTACCTCCGCATGGACCTTAGTTCGAAGGAAATCGCTCCGTTGCTACACATCTCCCTACGAGGGGTGGAAAACAAACGATACCGGCTGCGAAAAAAACTAGGGCTGGGAAGTGGAGATGACCTTAACCGATACCTGTTGGTGTTTTAGAAGAAAGGACGGCTTTGGTGAGGTGGTGATGTGTCTTTTTTACTAGCGGATGCTTTTGATGGTATTTGTTAAAATAGTTGATAATCAGCTTTTTGTGGCAGGTGTTGAGTATGATTAGCTGCCACGATAATTACGTTAAAACCCGATGTGGCGTAGTCGTGGTGAGGTGGATTTGTTGGTGAGGAGGTGTTTGTTTCCCGAGATTGGACCTGTCCTTTGGTGCTTTGCCTTAGGACCAATTGTTAAGTGGGTCAATTCATGCTAAATATTTTTACATCAACATACTTGTCTTTAGGAGGTGTCTTCCTTTTAATAGCCACCAGCTTACTCGCCGCTCAACCTGGCCCCGTCACTGGCCTGACGGCTACCGCCTACGATCATCACGTCGAACTGAATTGGGGGCAACACCCCAACCCCACCGTCACGGGTGTCCGGATCTATGGTGCGGAGCCCGGTAGCGATTACGAAGTCTTGGGCACGGTCAATAACGTGAACCTGCGCTTCGTCGACTTCCTGGGCGATTTCGACCTGACGAGCAATTACTACCTCCGCGCCGTTGGCTCCGGAGGGCAGCTGGGGGAACCGTCGGACACCGTCACGGCTACCACTTTCGAGATGAGCGACTCGATGTTGCTGGACATGGTCCAGGACTATACCCTGCGCTACTTCTATGAATTTGGGCACCCGACCTCGGGCCTTGCCAGGGAGCGCAACACCACCGCCACGGTTACCAGCGGCGGAAGTGGCTTCGGTATTATGGCGCTTATCGTCGGGGCGGAGCGTGGCTTCATTACCTACGATCAGGCGCTGAATCGAACGACGAAAATGGTCGACTTTCTGCTGACTGTTCCCCGTTTTCAAGGGGCATTCTCTCATTGGATGAACGGTGCCACGGGCAGGGTAATTCCCTTCAGCCAACGTGACGATGGTGGAGACCTGGTCGAAACGGCTTTCCTAATTCAGGGCTTACTTACCGCCCGGCAATATTACACCGGTGACAACCCAGAGGAGGCCGCGCTGCGGGAGAACATCACCCAGATATGGGAGGACGTGAACTGGAACTGGTACCGAAAACCCAGTCAGGAAGACGTCTTGTTCTGGCACTGGTCACCCACCAACGACTTTGCCATTAATCTGCCGCTGCGCGGCTTCAATGAAGTCCACATCGCCTACTTACTGGCAATGGCTTCACCGACAGCCGCTCACCGCATTCCCGCCTCGCTGTACCACACCGGTTGGGCTGGTGCCAACGACTACGTCAATAACTTCAGCTATTACGGTATCCCCGCCATCGTGGGTAAGGGAAAAGGGGGGCCTTTGTTCTTTGCCCACTACAGCTACCTCGGTTTTGACCCCCGGGGCATCAAGGATGAATACGCCAACTACTTCACCCGCAATACGAACCAAACCCTGATCAACTACGAGCACTGCCAGGACAA
>JBLHRW010000128.1:0-11528 GCA_047626445.1 Neolewinella sp. | reverse complement strand
GAAAAATTCTTTGCATAGCCGTAGCTACGGAAATAATTTTTAAGAGCGGTGAGGGCAAAATAAGGCGGTCAAGAAGCATGGTTTATTTATTTCGCGTCCCTTAAACGGTTTCTTCGAGAAAATCTGTCACTTCGATGCCTTCCATCGTACCCTCAAACCAGACGAGGGGTGCGGGGGTTTTATCGCCGGTTGACGTATCGCACTTAAAGAAAAGGTAGAAGAGTTGCCAGTAATCCCCCAGGCCTTCCCGCAGGGCGGAGATGCGTTTTACCGAATCTTCGGGGCGATGATAGAGGTGGCCCAAACGCCAGGCGTAGTAAGCGTCATCGTGCATTTCCACCAGCTTGAGCAACTTGGCATCATCGACGTACCGGGCCAGGAATTTACGGGCATAGACCCCGTGGTGCTTCGACCAGTCGCGCGGCGAGCCCTTATCTTCGATGTGTTTGAAGGTGTCGTGCACCCAACAGACGATCCTGAGAAGGCGGCGGGTTTCTGCGTCAACGGGTAGGCGATCGATGTTGGCGTTGACCTCTACGATGTGGGCCATAATGGTGCCTTCGGGATGGCCATAACGTGGAACCCCCCATTGCAAGCCAAGACAAAACCCGGGATCGTCCAGGAAGCTGGCTTCAAGGGGGGTCTCGGGCTTAAGTAAGTCTTTTAGTTCGGAGGAAGTCAAACGCCGGTATAAAAAGGGGTGGATGGTTCTATAGTTGACGAGTTATAACGTTCTTTTGGTATTTGAAGTTGTAGAGAGGAGGCGTATGTATAATAAATTGCGCAATTAGTACAGTGTAAATTACGTTTCTGTGTATTCAGTTTGCCTTGATTTCGCGCAGCGAATACACAATAATTACCCTGGGCGAAGTTCGGGGTAACGAACCCAAGGATTAACTTGACGACGCGCTGCGTCATTAAAACATAAGGGTCCTTTCCGTTACCTGGTTCTGCGTCGTTCCTGCTTGTCCCAGGCAACTCAAGTGCAGTCGCTACGCGACAAACAGAGACATAATCAAACTTGACACACCAAAAGTAATGGATCGCGCTTAGCCTTGACGCTAGCCCCCCGTAGCGTCCCGTACGCTGAAACTACGTAGTAGTGAAAAGACTGAGGGACGCCGTATAAGTAAAATCAACCTACGTAACATGTTACGCACATGAGAAGGCATTCAATTGCCTTATAATCCATAACACACCAATCATCAACTAAAGGGCACTGTTTTACATTAGACACTTGTAAAGGAGGCTGGCGTCGACTTACAGACCATCAGGAACCAGCCTACAAAATGAATTTTCACCACTTCAGGAATTGCGAAGTAAACCATCATGAACCGATCCTTACAACTATTGGCCGCCGCCCTCGGCGGCGGATTAACGGCAGCCATACTGGTGCTCGTCGTTTCCAGCGAATGGCGGCAGCCTCCCCCTGCGCCAATAACTTTCTCTGCGCCTGCGCCCGCGCCCACCTTGGCCGCTCTACCCCATGCAGTCCTCCCTGCAGCCCTCCCTTCCCCCGTTGATTTGCGCGCTGCGGCCCGGATGGCCATCCCCACCGTGGTCCACATCAAAGCCCGCACGGAGGCGCGCAACCGGGAAGCCGTCAAAGCCTTGTTCAGCAACAAAAATTCTGGTCGGGGCCCACAGGAAGGCGAAGGATCAGGCGTCATTTACACTTCCAACGGCTACGTAATCACCAATTTCCACGTTGTGGACGGGGCAACGGACATTACGGTGACGACCTCGGACCGAAAAGTATTTCCCGCCAGCCTCGTCGGCCAGTATCCTAAATCGGACCTCGCGGTCCTCCGCATCGAGGGAACTGACCTACCTTACCTGAAACTGGCCGACAGCGACCTGGTAGAGCCCGGCAGCTGGGTGCTCGCCGTCGGCAACCCGCTAGGCCTCACCAGCACCGTCACTGCAGGCATCATCAGCGCCAAGGGCCGGTCCATCAGCCTGCTGAACGACCTCGACGCCATCGAAAGTTTTTTACAGACCGATGCGGCCGTCAACCCCGGCAACAGCGGTGGCCCGCTGGTAACGGCCGACGGCAAATTGCTGGGCATCAATACTGCCATCGCCACCAAAACCGGCCGCTTCCAGGGCTACAGTTTTGCCATCCCGATCAACCTGGTACAGCGCATTGTTGACGACATCATCGAGTTTGGCGCCTACCGCCGTGCCTTCCTCGGCGTGGAGATCTCCACCTATACCAGGGCCGACAGCCAGCGACTGCGCCTACCTGAACGTACCGAAGGTGTCGTGATCGACGCTATCTTTGCCGGCGGCTCCGCCGACGCTGCCGGCCTCCAAGTCGATGACCTCATCATCCGCGTTGGTAAACGTACCATCCGCGACCTGCCCGAACTCACCGAACTCATCGGCCGGGCAAAGGTTGGCGAAAAGTTAAACCTGACGGTCGTCCGCAACGGAGCGGAGCTGGAAGTCATCGTTTCTATGTTGGCGGAGACTGCGGATTAGGGGCTGGGAGCTAGGAGCTAGAGAACTAGGGAACTAGAGAGCTAGTGGATACCTCCGGTAGTTTTTGGTTAACCTTTCGAAGGCGAGTCCTGCGGTGTAGACACCGCTTTACAATGAAGCATATAACGCTGCCTTTTTGCGCGTAGCCATGGACTTCAGTCCATAAAAAACCATATTACATCATGAACTAAAGTCCATGGCTACGAGAATTGTAAACTTGTGTATAGTCTGTGGAGGCGAGCTCTCCCTACGGGCTAACGTAGAATCATCCCGCGTTCGCTGCGCGAACGCGGCCGACCAACTTGACACTGGTGCGGACGAGGCTTACCTCCGGCCGACCAGCATAAAACCGAAAGCTATATTGCAGGGACAAGGCGTGCCTCGCCCCTGCAATACAGCCAACTCGATAACCCGATAACTCGATATGCGTTTAAAAAGTGAAAACCTCGTCAAAAAATACGGTTCCCGGACTGTGGTAAAAGACGTCTCCTTGTTTGTAGACCGGGGAGAGATCGTCGGCTTGCTCGGCCCCAACGGGGCGGGAAAAACGACAACCTTCTACATGACGGTAGGCTTCATCAAGCCCAACAACGGCCGGGTATTCCTCGATGAGCTAGACATTACGAAGATGCCGATGTACAAACGCGCCCAGCTCGGCATCGGTTACCTGCCGCAGGAAGCTTCCGTTTTCCGTAAACTGACGGTAGAGGACAACATCGCCGCTGTTTTGGAAATGACGAAGCTGAATAAAACAGAACGCCGGGATAAGCTGGAGAGTCTGATTGAAGAATTCAGCCTGGAGAAAGTGCGAAAAAGCCACGGAGATACGCTCTCTGGCGGCGAACGCCGCCGTACTGAAATCGCCCGCGCCCTGGCCACCGACCCAAAATTCATCCTCCTCGATGAGCCCTTTGCCGGTATTGACCCCATCGCCGTGGAAGAAATCCAGTACATTGTCGCTAAGCTTCGGACCAAGAACATCGGCATTCTCATCACCGACCATAATGTCCAGGAAACGCTCAGCATTACCGACCGGGCCTACCTCATGTTCGAAGGCAGCATCCTCAAAGCCGGTACGGCCGAAGAGCTGGCGGCGGATGAAATGGTGAGAAAGGTCTACCTCGGTAAGAACTTTGTGCTGCGGCGGAAGGCGATAGAATTATAGTTTATAGTTTAATAAACGCCTTCTTAATATCCCGCACCAACCCCGGCCCAGCATACACCATCCCGCTGTACACCTGCACCAACTTGGCTCCTGCGTCCATTTTCTCGCGGGCGGAGGCCGCGCTGTCGATACCGCCGACGCCGATGATGTCGAGGGTTTTACCTGAATTTTCGTAGAGGTACCGGATCACTTCGGTAGAGCGCTGGCGTACGGGCGCGCCGCTGAGGCCGCCGTTGCCAAGCGCAGCGACTTCCTCCGAGTCGGTAATTAGTGGTTTACGGGCAATCGTGGTATTGGTGGCAATGATGCCGGCGATGCCGGTGGCGGAGACGATGCCGAGGATGTCGTCGAGCTGGCCGTCGGTCAGGTCCGGGGCAATTTTGAGCAGGATGGGTTTTTCGGCCCAAAGTTCGCCGGGTATGCCGAGCGGCGCCCCGGCCATGGCCACGGAAGGCCGCGCCATTTTAATGTTGAGCTCCTGCAGGGTAGTCAGTAAGGCCGTCAGTGGTTCTTTGTCCTGCAGCGCCCGGAGGTTGGGCGTATTCGGTGAGCTGACGTTGACGACGAAGTAGTCGACCAGCGGAAAGAGCCGCTCGAAGCATTTGACGTAGTCGCTCACCGCCTCCTCGTTGGGCGTCACCTTATTCTTACCGATGTTGCCCCCGAGGATGGTGTTGCCGGGGCGGCCTTGTTTCAACAGCCTGGTCGCAAGGGCTTCGACGCCTTCATTGTTGAAGCCCATCCGGTTGATCAGGGCCCGGTCTTGCGGCAGGCGGAAGAGGCGGGGCTGTGGGTTGCCGGCCTGCGGCAGGGGCGTGACGGTGCCGAGCTCGAGGAACCCAAAGCCGAGGCTGGCCATGTGGTGGTAGTGCTTGCCATCTTTATCGAAGCCGGCCGCCAGGCCGACGGGGTTAGGAAAAGGAAGGCCGAAGACCGTTCGTTCCAATTTGGGGTCTTCCAATCTGTACGTTGCGCGGAAAGCAGCACTCACCCCCGGTATCGCCAGGGCGGCGGCCAGGCCAGAGACGGTCAGGTGATGGGCTTTTTCGGGCGGTATTTGGAAGAGGAGGGGCTTTAGGAGCTGGTACATGAACGCAAAGATAGAAGGAGGAAGGGAACAAAGGGAGAAGGGTGAGGTACCCTTTAATCCCTTCTCCCCTTTTTCCTTTACTCAGGGCGGGGCCGCAGGTGCAAGGGAAGGGATAAAAGCAAGAGAAGCCCCCCTTATAAATCCAGTTCCATCCGAAAAAAGTGGAACGTCTGCGTACCGATCTGGAAATCAAATTCCTCGGTGGTGATCCAGCCTGTTCGTTCGTAAAAGGCGATGGCGCGTTGGTTTTGCTCCTCTACGGCCAGCCAGCATTTTTTGGCGCCAGCCGCCCGGGCAATATTTTTGCTCTCCCCCAACATGGCCTGGCCGATTCCCCTGCGTAAAAAGGCGGGGTGGAGGTAATTTTTTTTGGAGATGTACTGGCCGTTCAGCGAGTTTCAGCTTGGCGTAGCCGACGATTTCTTCGTCTACCCTCCCGATCAAGTAGTAGTTGTCCGTCTGACCAAGGCTCTGTTGGATTTTAGGGGAAGGGACGCCGTATAAATAACTTACTGGTTTTTGACCTGACGCTTTTGTTCTCACCGAATTTACAAATCCTTTGCATAGCCTCAGTTACGGAAATGATTTTTAAATTTGGTGAGGGCAAAATAAGGCGGTCAAAAGGCGTAAGTTATTTATACGGCGTCTCTAAGCAAAAGTTTTTTGGCAGTACTCGTCCAGGTCCTGCCGGTTGCGGAAGTTTTTGATAAACGTGTTGCGGAAGGAGAAGTCGGCCAGTAGCGAAATGGCCAGGGCGTCCTTGGTCTCGGCACGCGAAAATTTGAGGTTAATGGACGAGGTTTCCATGGCTCAAAGATACCGGGATTGAGTTGCTGCCAGTATAGACCAGTTTCTAAAAAAGTACGATGCCAGCCCTTCTTCCCTTGCTTCTGCCTCTTCCCCTTAGGGGGACTGCGGCGGTAGCCGCGAGCAGGGGGCCTTGCACCTGCGGCCGCGCCCCTTGAATAGGAGAATAAAGGAATTGAAGAATAATAGAATGGCTGCCGCAAGTATCGTTCGCACAGCTGCGCTTGCTCGCCTTGGAAAAGAAGTTACAGGCATTCTCTTACTTCGCTCATTCGCTCATTCGCCTATTCAGGGGGCTGGCGAAACACGCTCCGGGAGCCTTCGGCCCCGTTCGCGGTAGGGCCTGAAGCCCCTCCACCTCCAACTCTTGTGGTTAATGCCTTGTTAACGGGGTAGTACGGCACAAGAAGCCGGGAATTATACCCATTATTGGAAAGGTGTTTCAGTACAGTAGTCGTACTTCAACGGTGCGGGCAACCTGCAACTAGTAACCTGAAACCTGCAACCTGCAACTAGTAATTCATGCAGCAACACATCATCAACCGGGTCATCATCCTGGGCGTCATTGCCATTCTTGGCATTGTCGGGATGCAATCGTATTGGGTTGCGACGACCTGGAACCTCAACGACACGGAGTTCAACCAAAAGGTACAGCTGGCGCTGTACGGCGTGGCCCGGCAGCTCGCCGCAGAAAACAATAGTGACCTCCCGAGCCGGGACATCGTCCGCCAGCGCTCCAGCAATTATTTCATCGTAAACATTGAAAGCGAGATTGATGCGCTCAGCCTCGAGATTTTGATGCAGCAGGAGCTTGTCCGCCTGAGCCTCGACGTCCCATTCGAGTACGCCATCTTCGACTGCGCCAACGACGAAATGGCCTACGGCGCCCGTTGCGAGCCCACCACCGAGCCTCAACCCGAAGGGCCGGCCGAGATGGAAAGCTATCTTGCCCCAGATAAGAACCTGCTCTACTATTTCGGCGTCAAATTCCCGGAGCGAACGGGCTACATCTGGCAGAAGATGCAGTTGGTCCTCTTTTTTACGGCCATCTTGCTCCTCACTGTTGCCTTTTTCATCTACTCGATGATCGTGATCCTGAAGCAGCGCCGCCTGGCCTCCATGCAAAAGGACTTCATTGACAACATGACCCACGAGTTCAAGACGCCCTTATCCACCATCCGCATCGCCGCTGGCGTATTCATGCGTGATGAACGGATCGCCAACGATGATCGCCTGGCGCGCTACGCGCGCCTGATCCACGAGCAATACGAACGCCTCAATGGGCAGGTAGAAAAAGTCTTGCAGATCAGCAAGGTCGAAAAGGGCAACTTCGAGATCAAGAAGGAAAAGGTAGACCTGCAGGACCTATTGCCATTGCTGACCAGCAGTATTGCCGCTCGGACGGACGAGCTCTCCGGCTTGCTCGAAAGCCGTATGCCCGCCGGGCCATTGCCGCTGTTGGCCGACCCTGTCCACCTCTCCAACATCATCCATAACCTCCTGGACAATGCGGTGAAGTACGGCGGCAACCCACCGCACATCACCATTGGCGGTCGGCGGTCGGGCAAGCAGCTTCACCTTTACGTTGCGGATAAAGGCCCGGGCATTAAGGCCGAGTACCAGGAGCGCCTCTTCGAAAAATTCTACCGGGTGCCTACCGGTGATGTGCACGACGTCAAGGGCTTCGGCCTTGGCCTGTTCTACGTTGCTCAGATTTGCCGTGCGCATGGCTGGATGATCCGGGTAGAGAGTAAACCGGGTCAGGGGACGACTTTTCATTTGAAAATTAATCTCCTGGAAAATTGGGCCATTAACACCGTCGCTCTCTCCGGCCCAACCTAAAAACGTCTCACCCGAAAGCCTGAACTTGAATTCACTAATCTATCAACCCCCTCCCCCATGAAAGCCCATCTCCTTTATGTTGAAGATGACGAAAGCCTGAGCTTCGTCACCCGCGACAATCTCGAACTGAGTGAATTCGACGTCACGCATTGCCCCGACGGGAAAACGGCGATGGAGGAAATCGGCAAATCGGATTTTCCTTATGACTTGTGCTTGCTCGACGTGATGCTCCCCGGCATAGACGGATTTGAACTGGCCCGGCGCATCCGCGAAAAAAACCAGGATGTACCGATCCTTTTCCTCACGGCCAAGAGCATGAAAGAAGACCGGCTCCAGGGCTTACGGCTCGGTGCCGATGACTACATCACCAAACCTTTTAGCATTGAGGAGTTGATCCTTAAAATCGAGGTATTCCTACGGCGCAATAAGGTACGGCCGTCTTCGCCGGCCTTCGATCCGCGCCGAATTGGAGACTATACTTTCGATCTCGATAAGCTACAGCTGACCTTTGAAAAGGAAGCGCCCCGCCGCCTCACGCGCCGGGAAGCAGAGTTGCTCCACCACCTCAGCAGCCGCCGGGGCGAAGTCAGCGAACGCGCAGACATCCTGGAGAAAATATGGGGAGAAAACGATTATTTTCTGGGGCGGAGCCTCGACGTTTTCATCAGCCGGCTACGAAAGTACCTTAAAGCAGACGGCCGCATCCGGATCGAGAACATTCATGGCGTGGGCTTTAGCCTGATTATTGGGTAGTGTGCTATATTTACGCCACACATGATTCAACCAGTAACCCGCTTACATAGCCTCGAACGAGAATTGCACCTGCGCCAGCTGCAAGTACAGCGCCTGTTGCAGATCACCCAGGCGATCAATAACAACGTGGCGTCGGCGGATCTTTTTGACATGTACCGCGCCTTTCTGCGCAAGGAACTGCGCCTAACGCGAATGGCCTTATTTGTAAGGGACAGCTCCAACGATCAGCAATGGTTGATTGCAGCGGCGATCGGATTGGACGACATAGAAGTCCCCCGAATTGATTTCGGAGAAGAGATGCAACGGTTTACCCGTTCTGGACTGATCGACAACGAGCCGAAAGGCTCCTTTTTTGCCAACTTCGTCCACGTTGTGCCGGTCTTGCACAAGGAACGCCCCATTGCCTACATCCTCATCGGCGAATTTGAGGAAGAGGAAGATATGTTTGAGCGGGTGCAGATCATCACCACCATTACCAACGTGATCGCCGTAGCCATCGAGAACAAACGGCTCTTCCGCCGGCAGATCGAACAGGAGCGATTGGAAGCGGACATGGACCTGGGGGCCAAGGTGCAGAAGATGCTTATCCCCGATCAGTTCCCCATGCGGGACGCCTACGAGATCAGCACCATTTACCAACCTAAACTAGGGGTCGGTGGCGACTACATCGACTTTCAGGAATTTGACGACAAGAAACTGGTGTTCTGTATCGGGGACTTCACCGGTAAGGGCGTAAGCGCAGCCTTGTTGATGGCCAACTTTCAGGCCAACTTCCACACCCTGATCAAGAAAAGAACAAGCCTCTACGATTTCGTAAAGGAGATCAATACTGCCGTTTACAAGATCACCAACGGAGAACGGTTTGTTACCTTTTTTGTGGCAGAATACGATATAGAGAAACACGAACTTTCCTACGTCAACGCCGGGCACCCACCGCCCGTGCTCGTGCACGAGGGGGGCATTCAACTGCTCACGGAAGGGACTATGGTCCTCGGGACCATCGACGAATTACCGATGCTGGAAGTCGGTACGGTGGCACTTCCGCACCAGGCGCTCATCCTGACCTATACAGATGGATTGACGGACCTCCAAAACCCTGCCGGGGAAACCTTTGACGAAGACATCCTCTACGATTTCGTCCGCCGGCAACACGGCCGTTCGGCCAAATCTTTCAACACTTCTCTGGTGACGAAGCTCAACGACTTTCGGCAGCACAATGAGTTTCCGGATGACCTTACGGTGCTTACTTGCCGGATTTTTGGAGAGGAGCTTTAGTCTTGTAGCCTGGTGGTCTTGTAGTCTTGTAGTGCTACCGCAGGGCTTTACTCACTTCGTTCGTTTTTAGCCAATAGTCAGTAGTAAGGTAGTGCTGCCGTGCGGGAATGCTCCCTTCGTTCGTAGGCGGCAACGTTTAGGCCATCGTTGACAATTAAGCTTGCTCCGGAGCGAAGCGAGCACCCACGCTACAACACGCGGCAGCACTACCCACTACAACCTACCTAACTACCTCAAACTGCACCTGCGCCCGCGCCCAAAAAAAACGCTCATTCAACGACCTATATCTCCTACCCGTCGAAAAACCGTAAATTTCAGAACGAAAGTGCCTCTTTAGTCGTTTATTCATGACACATGAAGGAAAAAAATCTCGCGGCGATACTTGCATTCTTTGGTGGCTCTGTAGGGCTACATCGTTTTTACCTTGGTCAGATAGGCTTAGGTATTCTCTACCTGGTCATTCCACCACTCGGACTGTTGCTGGGAGTGATCGATGCCATCTCTTTTTTGAGCATGGACCAGCAGACCTTCGACAGCAAGTACAATAAGGCACAGTACAATCCCGCACAACCGACCCGCCAAGACACGCGCCAAGACACGCGCCAAGACACGCGGCAGCGCCCCATGAGCGACCGGGAACGCCGCCACGAACAACGCCAGCGGGAACGCCAGATGCGCGAGCAGCGCCGGCGGGAAACGCAACGATCCAACCGTCGTCCGCCGGCCACTCCTGCACCGTTCCAGGCCCCCCGAACGATACAGCCCGTTAATGACGGCGTTGCCGAGCGCCAGGCCGGCCTGAGGTACTTCAAAGACTTCGAATACGACCGCGCCATCATCGCCTTTGAGCGGGCACTGGAGAAAAACCCTTCCGATGTAGCCTCCCACTTCAACATCGCCTGCTCTTACTCCTGCGAAGAGGACGCCGACAAGGCCTTCTACCACCTCGACCGTGCGGTAGCCCTCGGCTTCTCCGACTTCGAACGCGTCCGCACCCACGACAGCCTCGCCTTCCTGCGCGTACAAGCCCGCTACGAAGCCTTCGATACGAACGGCTTCCGCCTCTCTCCCGACCTGAGTGCCGAGGAAGTAGTGCTGGAAAACCCCATCAAAGAAGAAGCGCTGGTCGAACTTCCCGAAATCAACGACGACCTTCTCGAACAGCTGCAACGCCTCGCTACCCTCCGGGAAAAAGGCCTGCTGACGGAGGGAGAGTTTGCTACGCAAAAGAAACGACTTCTCGGGTAGCGAGTGGCAGTTAGTGCATATTGGGTAGTACCCCCATGACGCACTACCGACTACGCACTACCTCCTACCTGTTATTGACTACCCATTATACATGACCGCTGAATCCCTAATCTCCAACGCCCTAGTTCCCCTCACCCCAACCGACACCGGCGAGGAAGCCCTCGGCGTGATGAACGAGTTCTATATCCGTCACCTTCCCATAGTCGACCGTGGCGAACTGAAGGGCGTCATCTCCGAAGATGATATTCTCGACGCCGACGCGCTCGAGCCCGTGGGCCGGTACCGGCTGCCAGCCCATCCACCCTCCGTCTTCCCCGACGATCACCTCTACGACGTGATGCGTATCCTGACGGAGTATAAGCTGACGGTCGTCCCCGTGATCGACCGGGAAGGTAGCTACCTCGGCATGATCACCAACGAAGACCTCCTGCGGACGTTCGGCGAATCCAGCACCTTCTCCAGCGAAGGCTCCATCGTCGTACTCGAGGTGTTGCGCCATGATTACAGCCTCTCCGAAATCTCCCGCATCGTGGAGAGTGAAGGGGCGGTAATCCTGAGCAGCTTCGTCCGCTCTTTCGATGGCTCCAATCGGTTGGAGGTGACCATTAAGGTGAACAGCCAGAGCATTGCGGCCACTTTGG
This sequence comes from Neolewinella sp., assembly GCA_047626445.1. Taxonomy (GTDB): domain Bacteria; phylum Bacteroidota; class Bacteroidia; order Chitinophagales; family Saprospiraceae; genus Neolewinella. The sequence continues at coordinate 223 of JBLHRW010000128.1, read as the reverse complement.
CTACACTGGAACGCTTCAACTATAAAGTCATGGCCAGCTTCAACGAAAAACAGCTTACGGATGGGCTGCGGGAGCGGTTTGATCATTTGATGAACTACCTTGATGTTTAGCGCAAAGCGCTAGATAGACGGCCTGCGGCCTCGGTAGATTGATAGACGCGCTGACGCGCTTGGTAGATTGATAGGCTACCGCACGTGCATTAGACGGCCTGCGGCCTCGGTAG
>JBLHRW010000127.1:0-11541 GCA_047626445.1 Neolewinella sp. | reverse complement strand
TTCTTAGTCGAGAAGCCACCGGCGCAGCCAGGCATTTTTGCTACTTTTGATGCGTCCCCACGAAGTAGCCGCGTAGCGAAAAGTAGGCCCCCGGCAGGGCGAATATCGCATCTGGAACGCCGGTTTTACCTGATTTTTAGCGTTACATTTCTAGTACGCAGGCTAGTAAAAGGTCATAGGGTGAAAAGCGCATCAGACGGAATAGCCGACCTCACAACCGCTTAACCAAAACATTAGCCGACCGCCCCGCCACCTCCATCTTCCCAATACGAGATCGACTAACCCCCTCCGTATCAACAATGCGTTCGTTGACCACCGGCACCCACTCCCCGTTAGGAATAACGACCCGCTTTGGGTCTTTACTACCGTTGAAGATCACCAGAATGTCCGCCCACTTGTCTCCGGGGGCATCTACGACGCGGTAGACCACCAGTTGGTCGTCTTGGGTATTCATGAAGGTCAGGTGTTTTTTGATCAGCTCCGTGGAGCCAAGGCGGAAGGCTGGGTGCGCTTTGCGCATATCAATCAGGTTGCGCACATAATTGACGGTAATCTTTTCGGCGCGCTTAGCGCCCCAGCGGATCATATTGATCCCGTCACTGGATTTGTAGGAATTTTCGTCCTTATTTTTAGAGCGGAGCATCTCCGTGCCGGCGTGCAGGAATGGAATGCCCTGGCTGGTCAGTACCATGGCCAAGGCTGTACGTTGCATTTGTGCCCGTCGGCTGCGCGGATCGGTAGGGTTACTGATGGCCAGCCGGTCAAACAGCGTATGGTTATCGTGGCAACTGACGTAGTTGATACATTGCGATGGTTCCTTCGCCCAGGGCGCATTGGAGTAGTTGACGCTGTCGTAATTGATTTGCGGGTGCTCCGTTGATCCTACCACACCGAAACGAATAGACATGTCTTTGCCCCTGGCGCCCGAAACAAAGCCCTTTTCTTTATGCTCGAATACGCTGCCCTTTACCCCGTCCCGGAAGTCATCACTAAACGCGGCGATCTTGATCAGTTTGGGCGTGTTTGCTTTGACGGCCTTGAGGCTGTCGGGTAGCGGGCTATCGCCCGCCGTCCACCCCTCGCCGTAGACCAGGATGGTAGAGTCGATGGCGTGCAGCTTTTGGCTGATCTCGTTCATGGTCGGGATGTCGTGGATTCCCATCAGGTCAAACCGGAAACCATCGACGTGGTATTCCCGGGCCCAGTATTCGACGGATTCCCGGATGTATTTGCGGACCATCGGCCGGTCGCTGGCAATCTCGTTCCCACAGGCACTTGCGTTGCTCATGCTGCCGTCTTCGTTGAAGCGGTAGAAGTAGTCGGGGATGAGGCGCTGAAAATGGCTGTCTGCACTCTTGCCAGTATGGTTGTAGACCACGTCCATCACCACCCGAATACCGGCATCGTGCAGGGCCTTGACCATCTGCTTGAACTCCCGGATGCGGACTTTACCGTCGCTGGGGTTGGTGGAATAGCTGCCTTCGGGCACGTTATAATTCTGCGGGTCGTAGCCCCAGTTGTACTGTGCCACATCGAGCTGTGCCTCGTTAATGCTCATGAAATCGAAACTCGGTAGCAAGTGAACGTGGGTGATGCCCATTTCCACCAGGTGGTCAATTCCGGTGACATCCCCCTGCGGGGTAACGGTGCCCCGTTCGGTCAGTCCAAGAAATTTCCCCTTGTTGGTGATGCCGGAGCGGGGGTCAAGACTGAGGTCCCGGATGTGCAGTTCGTAGAGAATGGCATCGGTGGGCGCGCCGAATGGCGGCGCTTTATCGTCCGCCCAACCTTCGGGGTTGGTATCGGCCAAATCAACGACCTGACCGCGCAGCCCGTTGGTACCGGCCGCCCGGGCGTAGGGGTCGGTCGCTTCCTCGCCCCACTTACCGTGTTGTTTTATCTGGAACGTGTAGTAGGTACCGTCGAGGTCACCTTCTACAGCAATCGTCCAGGCAGCATCGATTTGTTTCATCCCGATGCGCTTAGTTGCCGGAGCATCGATCGCATCGGAGTCGTAGAAGTTCACCCGAGCCTCCTGGGCAGCGGGCGACCAGAGCTTAAAGATGGTGGTTTCAGGCTTATAGGTAACCCCTAGGTCCCTGTACGGGTATACTGGGTAGGCGTCTAAGGATTCAAACACGGGTTGGTTGTCTTGGCAGCTGGTAAACGGAAGTATCAGTACGCCTAACAGCAGTACTTTAGTGGCGAATTTCATAGGTAGCATACTAGTAGGACACAGGTTACGACTATATGATGGGTTTCGCAAGTATTCTTTTTTGGGCGGGGCCGCTGGTGCAAACAAAAGGATAAAAGGAGCAATGGAGGGATTGTTAAATCGCATATCCTTCCAAGGGCGGGGCAAGCCCCGCCCCTACTGCCCTACCCGACCAGCCAGTTTAACCACCTCTCCAAACATCCCGTTCAGGATGGCGCCCCGGTGGCCGACGTTCGGCATTGTGACCAGCTTGATCCGGTCTTCCGCAAGGTCCTCTAGTTCTTCGCTCATTGCCAGCGGGATCAACTCATCGTTGATGCCGTGGAGGAGGTACACCGGCGAAGAAGCTTCCGCAAGGTGCTTGCGGTTATTAAGATCGTACTTCATCAGAAAGTCCGGGAACATCCAGAAAAATTGGTTCTTCATGGCCGTCAGGCTGGTGTAGGGTGCTACCAGAACTACGGCGCGGGGAGCATTCTTCGCCGCCAGGAAACTGGCCGGCCCTGACCCCAGGGAATACCCGACCACGAGGATGTCTTCCTCGGCGTACGCCTGCTTCAGGTGGTCATAGACTTCCTGGAGGTCTTCGGTCATGTCTCGTTCCGAGCCGATCGCGCCTTCGCTTTTGCCGAAGCCGCGGTAGTCCACTAGAAAGAGGTCGAAACCCAGTGCTTGGATGCCGCGGGTCTGGTACAGGCTCCGGCCGTTGTCTCCCACATTGCCGTGTAGGTAAAGGATTACGCCGCGTGGGTTGGGGGTTTGCAGGTGGAGGGCGTGCAGGCGCACGCCATCGGCCATGGTGACCCATGCCTCCGGGTAATTACCGTAGCTGTGGTTCGCCGTTTTTTGGTTCGGATGAAAGATGAGGGCTTCCTGCTGGAAATACAGCAGGCCGCAGAGGAGGAGGTAGATTACTCCTAGCGTGATCCCTATGCGTTTTAACCACTTCATCACTACTTTTTTTTGGCGGTGTATTATTAGGTAATGGCCGGTTGAGGGTCTCCCCACCCGAAGTCATTGTGGATCAAGCTTCGGGTGGGGACACCCTCAACCGAAATCCTTCCACCAATTATCACAGTTAATACCCTGACGTTTCCTATTCCTCCTTAGGAATAGCCCCAGTAGCCTGTCCAAAAAAGAACACAAACTGCTGCATCTGGTTCGCCAGTTCCTCGTTACCGGTCGCCTTAAAATAGGTATCGGCCAGGCCACGGAGGGTTTGGTACATAAACCGGTCCATCTCAACGACCTGCATCTCTTTGGTCCACAAGTCGACCTTCATGGTCTCCTTAGTTTGCGAGTTGAACAGCGCGAGCAACATGCCTTTACACTCCTCACTGGGTCCGGCCTTATCCGAAGCACGCCACTTCATTTCCACGGGCATCTGATCGGCATCCAGGCCTACTTCAATGGATATTTTACTGCGTTTTTTGACGATTGGGTTTGCCATGGTCTTATATTTTTGGCGAAGGTAAGGCGCGCGGGTTGGTCTGTTGGTACTATTGGTCTATTGGTGCTATTGGTCTGTTGTGGCCGAACGAAGGGAGCTCCGCGCCCGAGTGGTTGCGGGTAGGAGGGAATGGCCTTACCAGCGTTGACCGCCGCAAGCCAGCCGCGAAGCGTAACCAGGCCTGTGAGGCAAAACGCTCCAAGCTGAAGCTATGCTCGCTATCGCTCGTGGCGGCTGCCGCCTTTTGCGACAATTTGGTTTGCGCCCGTTTAGGGGGTGTCCCCCCCCCCCGCCCGGACCGACGAAGCACCGTTCCAAGGCCGGTCCCACTACCGCCTTCGAATGGTTGATTTTAACAGCCCCATAAACTTCTCCGCTATCCAGTCGGTACTGCTTCGCAGCTTCGCCGAGCGGGTCGTGGTCTACCCCAACCCACTGCCCCGGGGGCAGGCCCTGCAGGTCCTTCTCCAGGACGACCAACAATACACCCTCGATGTCTTCACCAGTACCGGCCAGCGGGTAGGCACTTACCCGGTTAGCGGAGCGGCGACGCTGCCTTTACCGGCGTTGCCTGCTGGTGTTTATGGCTGGCCGTTGCGGGGTAAGGATTATCGTGTGGAAGGGGTTTTGGTGTTGGAATAGGGTAATGGGTTTTTGCTGGTTTGCGTAGGCTTTTTCCTATTTTGGGGTGGGGATGGGTTTGTTGGGAGGGAATGAACATCATTTCTATTCCCCTCTTAAACCTCAGCGTTCTACACCGTGGTCTGCTCCGTTAATACACCAGCCTGACACCAATAACTTATACCCCCAAGCCGCATAACGCGAATCCAGGGCTAAAACCAGGAGTTCGGACGCTCGGAGGTTACGATCGATAAAATTGCTTCGCAACTCCGTCCATCGCAACGCTCCGAGGTCCTTGCATTGTCCTTTGCGGCAGACTGAGGACCTCGGAGCGTGAATTTTCAGATTGATGCGAAGCGATCAATCTGAAAATTGACCTCCGAGCGTCTGCACTTGGTCTTCTAGCCCTTGATTCGCGTGCATAGTCTAGCACTACCGGAACACCCATGTAGTTGGACTAACCAACCTACGCAACCAGCCCTGCAGAAATTTCGAATCGCAGATGACAACAGATTACACAGATTAACGCAGATGGTCGATCGTAAAATCCGCGTCAATCCGCTCAAATCTGCGATTCAAAAACCTATCGCTGAAAGCTTCTGTGGGTGGGGCTTCCTGAAAAAAGCCTACCCCAACTTCCCCCCAAACCCCACCAACACCTCCGCCAACAACAACTGATTCCTACCCCGCACCAAATTATGCTCCGCATACTTAACCGAGTAATAAACATCCCCCATAAAGTAATCCGTCAAAAAACGGACGGCCATGAGGTAGGCGAGCAGGGCACCGGATTTGGGGAGGTAGTGTAGTTCGGCCTCAGAGAGATAGTCTCGGGTAACGGAGAGATAGCCTTCGGTGAAGGCCTTGTATTTCTCTCGGTCTACGCCGATTAGGTGGCCGTCGGACTCGTCTTCGGCGGCGGTAGCCGCCGCGGTGCGGATGCCGTCGCCGTAGTCGAAGTGGACGATGCCGGGCATTACGGTATCCAGGTCGATGACCGCCCGGCCTTCCCCGGCCGGGGTAAGCAGGACGTTGTTGAATTTGGTATCGTTGTGCGTCACGCGGGTCTTCAGCACACCCCGATCCCAGGCTTTCTGCAAAGCCATCATCTCATCGGCGAGGACGTACACCCGTTTGATCTCCGGCTGGCACTGGGCAACCCTGCTTTTCAACTTCCCTTGCACCTGCGTCAGCGCCGCCTCAAATGCCTTCAAGCGCGACACCATGTTGTGAAAGTCCGGCAACACCGGCACGATTTGCTTCGCCGGAAAATCATCCAGAAACCCAAGAAAAAACCCGTACGAGCGGGCGCCAGCATACGCCTGCTCCGGGGTTTCCACCACATCGTAGGACACCAAGTCCGACAAGAAGTCAAAGATCCGCCAATACGCCCCTTCTTCGTCTTGCAACCAATACTTCCCTTCCAGCGTAGGCACCAGCTGCAGCGTGCGTTGACGACCAGCTTCCCCCGTAGCCGTCAAGATCTTCCCCCGTAGGTGGTCCGTCACCAATTGGATGTTGTTGCTCAAGGCCTCAATGTCCGGAAAAACAAGGTTATTGATCCGCTGCAAGAGGTAATCCCCCCCTTCGGTCTTCACTCGGAAAGACGCGTTGATGTGGCCGGAACCGAAGGGGCTGATGTCGGTTACTGGGCCGGTTAGTTGGAAGTGGGAGGTGGTTTGTTGCATTGGTCTGGGGCGTAATTAAGGGGGGAAGATACACCGTTTACCTAGGGAGATTAGTCCTATAGCGTTCCGTCTGGTCACGAATGCCAAGGCCGTAGCTGGTGGTTGCAGGGAACGTCTGGAGTTTCAAGCAAAGCTACCTAGCTGGTGGGCCAAGTAAAGTTTAGTGATAAAGTCAACGCCTTAGTTTCCAAGCATGAAACACAGAGTTCCAGTTCTTTCCACAAGGCTGTAACGCTGACGATAAGCCAGGTAGCGTTGGATGGAACCCGAAGTTTCGGCTTCCAGAGGATCGGCCTTGGCGGTGGCCGGCACAGTCCGGTACTTTTGATTCTTTTGTTGCGACAAAAGAATGCCCCCGGCAGGGCGGATATCGTTTCTGTAACGCCGGCTTCAACTCGTTTTCTCCGGGATATCCCCAGTACTCAGAGAAGTAAAAATCCGCAGGGTAAAAAGAGCATTAGCCAGAACAGCCTAACATCAGTCATTAGGTACACCACCATCCAGCTATTCCAACAAAATCCAATTATTCCCAACCACCCGATCAATCAACAAATGCTTTGGATCAATCACCGCACGAACCGGCTGGCCCGCAACCTCAATTTCCAGCATAGTCTCCAAGCCCAAAAACAAGTGCTTTTTCAGGTACAGCAGCGAATCCACGCCATTAAGATCATGGCCATAAATACCAACGTCAATCCAATCATTAGCCGTGACGGGATTAGACTTACCGTCCGCATCCACCCGAAACTTATGCGTCTCGATGTTCAGTTTTACCCGAAAACTGTCCGTGCCAGTAGCAGCAAAACTCCCGTCAATAATTTCGTTATCGGCTAAGGTGACTGTCTCGAACAAGTCAGTAATCAGGTATTGCAGACTGTCGGGCGTAACCTCCCGAAAGTACCCAAGCAAATCGTCGGTGGTCGCGTAACGATCCGACGCTGGCTTATCGGCCGGCAAGGACCAGTCTCGAACAAAGCGCCGAAGCGCCAGGTTCAGGCTGTCCTCAGAAATGTATTCCTGGAGGGCGTAGAGGTTGATCGCCCCCTTTTTATAGTAGATATACTTCTGGCCTTGCACCACATTGAGGGCTCTTTCCCGCACCTGGGAAGCCGCCCGGGCCTGGAGGTATAGTCTGTTCTCCAGTTCGAGAAATTTATGGACTTGCTCTGGGGAGTGCAGCCGCCGCAATACCATCAGCGCGGAGTATTGCGCCAGCGACTCCAAAATCAAATGGCGGCCTTCCACATTCGCGGCCTGGACCTGCATACCCCACCACTGGTGCGCCAATTCGTGAGCAACAACAAAGGAGGCCATGTCTACCGCCGAGTCATCGTCCAGCTCCAGCATAAAGCCCATGCCTTCAGACGTAGGGATGGTGCCGGGGAAGGATTGCGCAAATTTCCGGTAGCGCGGGAACTCCATGATGCGGACTTGATGATAAGCATACGGAGAGAAGGCTTGTGCGTGATAATCGAGACTGGCTTTCAGCGCCCGTTGCATCCTGGCCACGTTGTGTTCGTGGCCGGGGTGGTAGTAGACTTCCTGGTCCACGAGGTCTCCATCGGGCGAAGACCATTCTTCCCGGGAGATGTCGTAGCGGGCAGATACAACGGCGTAAAAGTGGAGCATTGGTGCTGGCATGCGGTAATGGAAATACCGGCGGTCTGCTTCGGTCCAGTCGTCGATTAAGTCGCCCGGAGCGATGGCCGTCTGGTCTTTTTCCGTGCCTACAATCATCTCGAAACGGACCAGGTGAGCATCTGTACCCGTATTGCTTTGCCGCAGCGCAAAAGCATCGTCTTTGGCTGGTTTTCGCGGTCGTTCCGGCAGCCCGTAGGAGGCTCTGTCGTCTTCTTCTGATAGCTCGATTTGGCGGTTATAGCCAAGGCTTGGCAGCTCATCGTTATTAAAAAAAGTACCGTTTTCCACGATGTCGATGGCTTCCTTCATGCCGTAGCGTTGGGTCGTAAAGGTTTGCCGGAAGGTCATTTTCAGCGAGTCGCCAGGAAGCATTTTTTGGGCGAGAACGTAGATGCAGTGACCGAACCGTTGATGAGCAGTGTCGGGTGTGTTGGCAACGCTCAAACCCAGGTGCTCCAGCTTAACCCCATCGTCGGGATATTCCTGAACATGGATATTGCTGATGGGGGCGGACGTCTTGTTTTTCAATACGTAATACCCTTCCACAGTGTAGGCCCGGGTGCTGGGGTAAAGCTCCGTTTTTAGGTTGACGGCTACGATTTCCGGTTGCGGGAGGTGTTCGTATTGTTTCAGGGTCTGCTCGTATTCCGCCCGTAATACGTCCTTCTCCACCGGTAACTGGTAGGTATTCAGGATGTTCATCTGGCGGTAGAAATGTCCGCCACTGACGCCCATCAACAGCGTGGTAGAGAGTAAGCCGATGACCATCGGCTGACTGAGCCGGTGCTTGACAGAACTCAGCCGTTTCCAAAGCGAAATCTGTTGCCCTTTAGCCAGGAGCAGGATACTTCCCAGCAGCAATATTGCCGCTGCGGCCGACCAGTAAACAGTCAAGGTCGTGAAGCTTTCTCCTAACTGGCTGAAGCCATTCATTTCGGAATAGGTTCCCTGGCCTCCACTCCCAAAGCGAAGCAAGGGGTGGTAAAATCCGATAGGGTAAGGCAAGACGCTCAGGAAGGAGAAGACCAGCGTTCCAAGGAAGCCGACGGCCTTCCGGTTCGTCAGGGCATGGATAAAAAAGGAGGCTGCGGTAAAAAGGGTCAGCAGCTTAAAGGTTCCACCGAAGAACCCCGTCAGGTACAGGCTCGGATTCAATTTGGTATAGCCGGCCAGGAGCTGAAACAACATCCCGGAACCGATCAATACCAAGATCAATAGGACGTAAATGAGGAGCAAGCCGAAATACTTCCCCAATGGCTTTAACCCGACGGGGGTTGGGTAAGCATCCAGCAGGAGATCGGCCTTGAGACTTCTTTCCTTCCAGATTAATTCGCCGGTAAAGAAGACCATGATGATGAGAAAGAAGGCAATGGCCAGTTCTTCCAACTCTTCGATCACCAGGTAGGTCGCCGGAAAACTACCCACCCCGTGGAGTGACCCCAGGGAGATCCCATTTATGAAGATGATGGACCCCGCACAGACCACGATCGCCCAGAAGGAGACCTCCTTGAGCACAGACTGGCAGTAGAACCCGGTGACGTATACCAATTGGCGCAGCCAGGTCTTCCAGCTCGCCACCGGTGCAGAAAACAAGGTAATCTCCTTGGCTGCATTTGCTACCTCTCCCGCTGCTTCCACGGGAGCAACCTTATGCTTTGACCGGGACGAACCAGCCAGGTTAAGGTTAAATCGTTTGTACCCAATCGCCAGCACCAGGAGGCCAATGCTGGTCCAGAAGACCCGGTTCCCCAGCAAAATCCCGGCCAAAGGCAGGGCGAAACTGTTACGCTCTTCAGGTGACTGAAACTTAGTCAAGTTATTGATGGTCTCGAAAGTAAACGGGTCGAGCAGACTTCCCCAGAACGGATCAATCGAATCCCGGGAAACAATCATGGCAACGAGGTAAACGATGAAAAACAAAATCCCCTGGGTATATACCACCAGCAGCTTCTTAGTCAGGGCTCCGGTGATGTAGAATACTGCCCCGCTCATAAAGAGCGTAGGGACAACGAGAAAGAAAAACGGGCGAAAGTAGACGCCCGCATCAAAGGGCAATAACGACGACGCTTCCCGCCAGGGCATGCTTTCGCCCAGTATCATGCCCAGTGGCATGCTTATAAAGATTAATACGACGATCAGCCAACTCCCCAGGAAGCGGCCGAACAGGTAATCCCTTTTCCTTATCGGCTTGGTAAACAGCAGAGAGACCATGCCGTGCCGGTAATCCCGCAGAATAGCTTCTCCCATAACGAGGGAAATGATCAGCATAAAAAAGGCGGAGAAGAGGCCCATCGAGATGGCGACTACGTAAGGCGCATTGGTCTTTACCTGGCCTAGCCGGCCTTCGAAGACTAAGTCTACTGCCCCCAGGGAACAGAGCAGGATGACCAGGAAGTAGAGGTAAGTGACTGGTTGGCGCAGGCGGTTTTGGAATTCGAAGGTGGCGATTTGGAAGAGCATGGCTGTAGTAAAGTGGTGTGATAAAATTTGGGTAGTCGAAGGGGGAGAAATCGCCTTAAAGAAGAGAGGACAGGGCGCCTCCGACATCTAAGCCGCCCCAAACAACTGAGCAAAATAAACGTCATTCAAATCCGCCTCCACCGCCTCAAAACCGTCCCCCGGAGAAGAATCACGATAGATGTGGATGAGTGGTTTGCCTTGCAACCGCCGCTCGGCAATGACGGCGTACTCCTGCTGGTAGGCCGCCAGGTTTTCCCGGTTGACGAACTTCCGGAAGATCTTTCCACGCAGCGATTCAATGGTCTGCAAAGGATTACCCTGCAGTAATACCCTACCCTGATGAATGATGGCCATTTGCGGGCAGAGCTCCTTGACGTCTTCTACGATGTGGGTGGAAAGAATGACTACGCGGTTCTCCCCCAATGCACTCAGCAGGTTGTAAAAGCGGTTGCGTTCGGTGGGGTCGAGGCCGGCGGTTGGCTCGTCCACGATCAGCAGGCTGGGGTTGCCGAGCAGCGCCTGGGCGATGCCGAAGCGTTGCTTCATGCCACCGGAGTAGGTGGAGAGTTTCTTCTTCCGGTGATCATATAGGTTGGTCTTATCCAGTAGCCCGGCGACGACCTCCCGGCGTTCTGCCTTATTGGTCAATCCCTTCAAAATGGCCAGGTGGTCCAATAGCCGTTCTCCGGTGATGGTTGGGTAGAGGCCGAACTCCTGCGGTAAATAGCCCAGAATTTGCCGCACTTCGTGCGGCTGGGTGAGGACATCCAGGTTGCCAAAGGTGATGCTGCCGCTGTCCGCTGGTTGTAGCGTAGCGATGGTCCGCATTAGGGTGGACTTGCCGGCCCCGTTGGGGCCAAGCAGGCCGAACATACCCGTTGGGATGGTGAGGGAGACGTTGTCCAGGGCGCGTACGCCGTTGGCGTAGGTCTTGGAGAGTCCGGTAATGGTCAATTCGTTCATGGGGCAAACGTACCGGCGCAGATCAGGGGGGCAAAACTATAGTGATGAACTACCCTGAAAGTGGTACGTAAACTTTAGAAGGTCACGTCAGGTCAGCTTTGTTACTTACGCCTGACTCCGCGTGTCTCCTCTTCTCCGACTTCTCCGCGCGAGAATATTGCCAGTTCTCGCGCGGAGAGAAGAGGTGTATGACCGGATAAATACAGAGGAAGATGTTCTGAAAATTGGCTTTACGGGCTACTAATACAGTGTAAACTAAGTTTTTGAATGTCTCTGTTTGTCGCGTAGCGACTGCACTTGAGTTGCCTGGGACAAGGAGGAACGACGCAGTCCCAGGTAACGGAAAGGGCCCTTATTTTTTAACGACGTGGAGCGTCGTCAAGTTAATCCTTGGGTTCGTTACCCCGGACTTCGTCCAGGGTAACTATTGTGTATTCGCTACGCGAAATCAAGGCAACCTGAATGCATATAAACTTAGTTTACACTGTACTAATAGAACCTCC
>JBLHRW010000126.1:0-11569 GCA_047626445.1 Neolewinella sp. | reverse complement strand
AAGTGTAAACGGAATACTTACCGTAACGGTCAATAACCTTTCGCCAGTTTTCAATAGTATCTAATCCTTTAGATTGATCAACCATTGCTAGAAGTGGTTCCAAAGCTTCATTCCATAGCGTGTCGGCAGTCTTTCCACGTTCAGCTCCGATGGTTTTAAATCCGAGGCAGTCAGGGTTTTCTAAATACTTCTTACGCCGAATTTTCACCCCATTTACAAAAACCCAGTCCTGTCCATTAGAATCATGGTTAATAAAAGCATGATTTTTCAATCCTAATTTATCAAGATAGTCAAACACTAGCTTATAGTCTTCCAGTAAACGCATGGCACCTGCTTCGGAAGAATCTTTATTTGGAAAAGTCACCGTATGGATACGCCCGCCAATTCTCTCTGCGGCTTCAAGAATAGTAACGTCATAACCTGCATTAGAGAGCAATTCGGCAGAAACCAATCCAGCCATACCACCACCCACTATGCCTACTTTTGGTGCTGTCTTCCCCGTCAGTATTACGCTATCAGGCAATCCTTCTTTGATGATATTCCTGTAATATTTAATCATTGGATTAAACACCTGCATTCCGACTGCTCCCGAGGCCTCATGCAGCATATCCCAGGTGAAGAAGTCATTATAATCGGTCATATTAGTTTTTATTTAAATACCCTATGAGCGTTCACAACGATGCAAGCCGCCTTCCTACAAACAATTATACGAAAAAGTCAACTATAAATCGCCGGTCGAGTCTCCCTCGAAGATAAAAAACAGGGTATGCCGATGTTCTGATGTAGCGAAAGCCAAATAAAATTCTAGTATTTACTGGGATGCCGAGTAGTTTTAGGTGCCGAACTACTAATTCATCATTTTTTACCCGCCCACTAAGGGACGCCGTATAAAAGAAAAAGGTAGGAAGGAGAAAGGGGGGAGAAGCAAGTACCCCCAATCTATTCCGTAATCCTCCGCATATCAGTAGCCACCCCAGTCATTTCCCAGTGACCCAAAGCAATAGGAATATTACCAATAGCATTCAACTGATCAAAGAAACCCTTAAGTTCAAAAGGCTGTCCCTGCGCTTCACGAACACGCGCCAAATCAGCCATCGCGTTTTCCACCAGGTACTTTCCGGTAATGTAACTGGTGCCGTAACCCGGTTGCCGCAGGTAGAGGTGCTGCTCAAAAAGCAGCAGTTCCTTCTCGGTCTTCATCCAGCCACGCGGGGTGAACTCGGAATGGATACCACCGGCCTCTTCCATCGTCATCTCATTAGCGTGAGCGTAAAGTGAACCCAGGCCGCGAGCAGCCCGCTGGGCGATCATGATGTAGACGATCTCCCGAACCCGGGTGTTGTCATCGTACAGCCCAGCCTGCATAAACATTTCCTCTACGGCCGTGGCCATGCCTTCGTTGCGAGAGTCAAAGATATTGTACAGGAGTGGGCTACGCCGGATCGGACTGGCGTGCGGCTCGATATCCATGCGAGCCAACTCAAACCAGTGGTAGAAGTGAGAATACAGCGGGCGTTGGTCTAAGTGCGCCGTGATCCAGAAGAAGTTCCGGCGGTCGGCAGGAACAAACGCCCCCAGGTGCTCCCGCAGGGCCGGATCAAAATAATCCTTGACCGTCACGATATCCTCCTGCTCCAGGAAGTTAATCAGGCTCTGGGCCGATTGTTCTGCCAATGCAGCGTAGGCCGCTGGTGAATCCGCCGCGACGAGCGGAGGTAAGGCCCGGTTGCGGTGTTCTTCCAGTTTGAGCGACGACCAGGCCCGTGCCAGCTCCCGCTTCAGGATCATCACTTCATCGTCCCAGGTCAGGGGCACCAAGTGGACGTTTTGCAGGTACCAGGTATAATTGTCCTTGCCGATGCCGGAAGGACCGGTCTTCGCGGCCGCTTCCATTTCCAGCCAAGTGGCCAGTTCATCCGTGGCTTGGGTCGCGGCGGCTACCGCAGCTACGAGGTCAGCATCCTCACTTACCCCTTCCATTTCGAGGATAGATTGCAAATTGCTGCGCTGGCTCCGAATATCGCGAATGCCGGCCACCCACAGCTCTTTGGCATTGCCCGTTAAATTAAGTTTGGCCTGCGCGTTCAACGCTGGAATTACGCGGAGGTCGCCAAGCAAGCTTTCCTTGTCGGCAGCATTCAGTGGAAACGAATAGGTCCACAGTTCGGTGATGCCGTGATTCGTGGGTCCTTCGTGGGCCGGTACATCGCTGCGCGACATCCAGAGCGATTTGTAGTACGCCGGATCACGGACCCAGGGCTGCAGTATCCGATCATTAAAATCATAGCCGTTCATCTCCGCCCAGACGAGGTGCCAATCTACCTGCTGGGCAATGGCCCACCCGGTGGTGTCCATCGCCAGCAAACGCGCCTGGAGTGCCTCGAAGGAAGGACGGCGCTCCTTAAATGTTTCGGCGGTATAATCAGGTGCGCCTTCGCGCAGCGGCGGTTCTTCAAATGTGCGCCACGTCTCGAACAGGGTAAGAAGATCCTGGTAGTCACCGGTCACTTCAGCAGGAGGGGTGCCTGAAGGGGTTGCTGCTGGCTGACAGCTAAAAAAGACGCCGGTGATCAGCAGAAAGAATAATGGGTAGAGGAGACGCATTGTGGCGGATGTTGGTTTGGGTGGACAAGATAGGTTGTCTTGACGTCTCCCTAAAAAAAGGCCCCAATCCCCCACGAAGAGAATTGAGGCCCTAAAACAACATAACGTAAGTCTTGCGATGGCGCTGCGGCGAGAAACCCTGCTATTCCACCGGTTATTGCACCTGCGTCTTCGCCCTGACAACCCTATCAGGCCCCACTAAAGTTGCAGGTCCGTACCTTACCGGCCTGATGAAGAAGAAAGTGATCATCCCCGTTCGCCAACCACTGCGCGACTACCTGCGCAAACACCGCCGGGAGATAAAACTACCGCTGCAATACGAAGACCTGGACCGCTTTACCCAAAGCGTCGACCTGATCAACCACGATGGGCAAGACACGCTGTGGCAAACGATTTACTACGATGAGCATGAGCGCGACTTCATCCTCAAAGGGCTCTGTCAGATCTATGCCATGCTGAATATGGGCGGAGATTTCAGTGCCCTGGAGCACCTCGAGGTAGCCAGGGTAGATTATTGCCTATTTGGCAATACCCGCCCCTTCCGCATCCGGATCATCAACCGACTCAACGACAACTACGACCACTTCTACGTTAAAAAATCAGACGCTAACCGCGTCTACGGCCTCGAACTGGAGGAGCTCCTCAGCCCCGAAAAAGTTCGTTACCTCATCGACGGCCCCACCCTGATCGAGGAGCACATCGCCGGGATTCCGGGAGACGACTTCTTCACCTCCAACCTCGAGGATACCACCTTCAACCAAATTCGGATGGCGAAGGAATTCATCAAATTCAACGAGCGCTGTTTTGTCCGCCTACTTGGCGACATGCGCGCCTACAATTACGTGATCAACATTACGCCCGATATCGAGGGCAGCCAGTTCCGGTTCCGCGCCATTGACTTCGATCAGCAATGCTACGAGGGCAAAAAGTCCTTCTACCTGCCGCAGTATTTCAAGGAAAACAACCCCATCATATTTCTCGGCATCAAGCATATGGATGCGAAGGCCGTCCGCCAGTACCAACTCGAAGAACGCACCCTCATCGGTAACCGGATCAAGGTGGGCAACCGAAGGGTCCGTGACCTGCTCAAGATCATTTCCAAAGACGATATTTCCACCCCGGAGAAAACCCGACAGCTGCGCGAAGAACTCAACGAACACCATGGCACCTCGCGTTTTAGCAAATGCGAGCGAATGGGAGAGGTTTTACAGGCACATTTGCGGCTGGCTTTGGAGAAGGAGTTTCATCAGAGTCTTGGTTAGCGCAACAACATGATATTGCCCGAGCGCTGAAGCATTTCCATTCCATTAAAGTAGCGGAAGACATAGGCATAAGTCCCACCACCGGCTGGCTTCCCAGCGACCTGCCCATCCCAAACCTCCTGCGCACCGTCTCCCTCAAAGACCAACCCTCCCCAGCGATCGTAAACCATCAAGGAGGTACTGGTGATGGCGGCACAGCCCGACAAGGCAAAGAGAGGTCTGAACCTGTCGTTGACCCCATCACCATTGGGGGAGAATGCGTTAGGGAAGTATAATTCACAGCATTCCGCAAAGCTGATCTGATAGGAAATACGTACGGTATCACAGGCATTTGCGACCAGCACCTCCAGTTGGCCAGGCTGGTCGGTGGATCGGCGATCCGTCATCTGACCGTCCGACCATAAGTAGCGGTCGGCCCCTTCCGTAGCAGCATCAAGTTCAATCGAATCTCCGAAGCAAAGCTCGTAAGTAATCAGGGTATCCAATACGACAAGTTGAGTCGAGGCCAATGTTACCCGCACTGTATCGGCGAGTGTATTTCCGCAAAAGGTGGTCACCGTCACTGCGTAATCTCCAGAGGCATCAACGGTAATAAACGTAGTATCCGCTCCCGTAGACCATTGATAAGTAAACGCGCCTGCCGAACTGGCGTCAAGCCGGGTTTCGCCGCTCTGACAGATGCTTACGTCAGGCCCTATATCAAGGGTCAGCATTTCTTCATCAGAAATGGAATAAACGGCCTCCGCAAGTACCTCCTCACCGCAGGAGGAGAAAAGGGAGATGACCACCCGCCGCTGTTGGGCTTCCCCCTGAGTACCTAAAAAGCGTATAGCTTGAAGAAGTTGTCGTGCCTCATCGTTGGTAAGTTGTCCGAGGTTAGTAAAGGAAATCCTTCCCTGCTCCTGTTCATTAACAACAAAAGGGCTACCCATTATCAGAAAAAGGCTATCTGAAGGAGCACTTTCCACCAATTCGATCACCAGGGAGTCTACCCCTGCGAATGTTCCTTCAAAGACAAGGTCGAGATCATGGAGTGGTACCGGCACGTCGCTGCACCCCAGGTCAAATTGAAAGTTTGGTCCCGTTGCTCCTGAGTTATCATCCAAGTCCAGATCCAGGTACACACAAACGGGCTGTAGCAGGCTTCCTGATTCTTCTCTAAAGTCAATCATTGGAGCCACTGGCATCGACAAGTTTCTTTGCTGGCCAACCGGCCGGCGGGTAACCGGATAATCTGCAATGGTAAAGTCCAGGTTTGCTGACACACAGCCTTGTGGCAAACCATTCCCTTCCAGATCAACACTCAGCAAATAGACATCTCCTTCAGTACCACCACAAGGAATACTACTTCCTGCCGCATAAAGTCCATCTCCCGATAGATGCTG
Source organism: Neolewinella sp. (assembly GCA_047626445.1). GTDB lineage: Bacteria > Bacteroidota > Bacteroidia > Chitinophagales > Saprospiraceae > Neolewinella. Next base: position 6,318 of record JBLHRW010000126.1, on the reverse strand, counting down.
GCTCAGACTTTTGATTTGTGTTGACTGGCCCGCCGCATACCGTTTTGCCCAATCAATGGTTCCTGCGGCATCAAGGCCAATTAAAAAGCCTGCTGACTCTTCAACCGATTGCCGGTGGTATCCACCTAAAATGAGTGCCCCGTCTCCGACGTCTAGTAAATCGAGGCCGGCAAGGTCTCCGGCCGCAATTATTTTTTTAGACCAAATGAGCGCTCCTTCGGCGGTGAGCTTGAGTAACAGCGTACTAAATCCATCATTATCATTAGCAACAAATGCCACAACAATGTCTCCCTCTGCAGTCACAACCAATGGCGTCGAACTGGTGACAATAAATTCTCCTATCGGTAAATTGTACTCAAAAGACCAGGCAATACTTCCGTCGGTTCGATACCGTACGATTAGCGGCGACCAGTCTCGGTTCCGGTTCCCCTCATCTTTAACACCTGCCACAATCAGATCTGTATCGCTTTCCCGTACATTTAAGAAGATGGTAAAAGAGGAAGTGCTGTTACGAAACCCGGCCTGCCAACGCTCGTTCCCAGCAGCATCAAATGAGATGAGCGATGCTAGGCTTTGCGTTCCTAGCCCGCCACAGCTGGCGAAGCCGCCATTTTCAAGGGGAATCACCCCCCAAAGTTCGTCATCGTCAAAAGAAGCCCCTAACGAAACTAGCGGCGTAATAATACCGGCATCATTCAACGCATAGAGCAGCCAGTTTTCACGAGATCCCGAAGAAGTATTTACCCCTCCCATATAAGCCGCATTTTCCGAATTCCGTGCAAGTGCCCGCAGGGATGACCGTAGAGGGGAGTTCAGGTAATTGAACGTAGGCACCGTACTTCCATCAACCATCAGGTAGAAACCGTGAAAAGTTCCACCTTCCCTGCCAAAGCCGGTGATGGCGAGGTTACCATTATCAAATACGGTAATGTCTGTAGAAAATTCGTTCCTCCCGCTATCGTAGTAGCTTTCGAAATAGCCTTGGGAACTGAGGTTGCCGCACAAGATCAGCATACAGGTAACTGTAAAAACAAAATGCATATGAATAGAATTAACAGGTTAATAAGGTGCCCGTTGCACACGGAAAATACTAAAACAACTGCAAAATAAGCATCAGCCATCTATAACGGCTACCTATTTTGTTCCGTAAACTTCTTATATCTATCGAGCATTTGGTCCGCTAGCTCCTGGCTTTCCTGTGCCAGGGTCCTACCCCACCAGTTCCATCCACTCCATCTCCTTCTCCTCAATCTGTTCGTTCAGCTCAGCGAGTTCCCGGCCCAGATCGGTAATCTTTTCGGGGTTCATGCCCGTAGGGTCCAGGAATTGCTTATTGATCCTCGCCTTTGCCTCTTCCAGCTTTTTGAGCTTGCCTTCTATCCGGCGGATGGCTTTGCGCATCTCCTGAGAGATGTGTTCCTGAGGTTCTTCCTTTTTGGGCGCGGCCGCAGGTGCAGTGGCCGTTTTTGGGACACGAGCGGCCTTCGCCTCGGCCAATTCTACTTTGCGCTGTTCGCGGTACTCCGTGTACAGACCGTTCCAATCGCGGAGGTTACCCTCCTCTTCAAAAATGAAGAGGTGCTGGCAGATTTTATCCAGAAAAAACCGGTCGTGAGAAACGATGAGGACACAGCCGGGGAAGTCCATCAGGAAGTCCTCCAGTATGTTCAGCGTCATGATGTCGAGATCGTTCGTCGGCTCATCCAGAATGAGGAAGTTGGGGTTCTTCATCAGGATGGTGAGCAGGTACAGCCGGCGTTTTTCGCCGCCACTCAGCTGGCTGACGTACACCTGCTGCTGCTTGGAGTTGAACATAAAGCGTTCCAACAGCCCTCGGGCCGTTAGCTTCAGCCCTTTCGCCAGCGGAATAAATTCCGCGATTTCCCGAATGACGTCAATCACCCGCTTATCATTATCAAGCTTGATCCCGTCCTGGGTGTAGTAACCGAAGTGGGTGTTGACACCATGGACAACCTTGCCCGTATCCGGCTCCAGCTCCTTAGTCAGCATGTGCAGCAAGGTAGATTTACCGGCGCCGTTCTTACCCACAATTCCGGCCCGCTCTCCTTTCTGGAATTTATAGCTAAAGCCTCTGACCAGCTCATTGTCTCCGTAAGACTTACCAATATTGTGTGCCTCCAGAATTTTGCCCCCCAGGCGCTGGCCCTTAATTTCAATGATCAGCTCCTCGTCCTGGCGGAAGCCGCCTACCTTCCCCTTCAGGTCCGCATACGCATTCATGCGGCTTTTGGCCTTGGTTCCACGACCGCTGGGCATGCGGCGAACCCATTCGAGTTCACTCTTTAGGCGTTTTTTATCCTTGGCCAGTTCGGCAGATTCGGTTTCTTCCCGCATCGCCTTCTTCTCCAGAAACTCGGAGTAGTTACCTACATAGTGGTAAATATCACCGCCTTCCAGCTCGATGATCCGGTTACAGACCCGTTCGAGAAAGTAACGATCGTGCGTCACCATCACCAGGGTGAGGTTGGTGCTCTGCAGCCACTCTTCGAGCCATTCGATCATGTCGAGGTCGAGGTGGTTCGTCGGCTCATCCATGATGATCAGGTCCGGCTCATCGATGATGAGCTTGGCCAGGGCGACGCGTTTCCGCTGGCCACCGGAGAGGGTACTTACTTTTTGATCGAAGCGTTCGATGTTGAGCTTAAAGAGAACTTCCTTGATGCGGGCTTCGATGTCCCAGGCTTGCAGCTCGTCCATTTTACCGAGGGCCGCCGCCAGGCGGTCGGGCTGGTCGATGTAGCTGAGGGCTTCCTCGTAGTCGCGCACTGCGCGGACCATATCGTTGTCAGAGTCAAAGACTGCGTCCATCACCGTAGCGTTCTCGCCAAAGTCAGGATCCTGCGACAGATAAGCCATCCGGGCTCCTTTATGAACGTAGACTTTCGAGCCCAGCCCCTCCGGCATATCGATGCCGGCGGCTACGCGCAGCAGGGTTGATTTCCCGGTACCGTTTTTGGCTACCAGCGCCACCTTGGTATTCTTCGCTACCTGCAGGCTGACTTGGTCGAAAAGGACTTTTTCGCCGTAGATTTTGGAGACGTCGGTGAGTTCTAGGTAGACCACAGGTGGTATTTTGGTTGGTTGGTATTCTGGATGGGCGGCGAAGATACGGCAGGCTTTTTTGGGCGCAGTTACTAAGTCTTTTTTCATCCGATGAACTTCCATCCGGCTGCGCCAGGCTGAAAGATGTATCTGATGAGCGAATCACCTCTCCCCCACTACCGCATTACCCTACGTACCGCCTCTAGCGTCATCCCGTACACCAGATGGCCCAGGAATTCATTGACGGCATAGCTTCGAGGGTCCACCTTTGTCGGCCAGGGCTCCAGCCCCATACCGGGGATTACGCTGCCGTGCGTACCTACCCAAAAGGCCGTACCGAAGGCCAGGCCGAAGCCGGCGGTCGTTTCCGGGACTTCTTCGGCCAGGGCGCCGTACAGGGCACCCGTGCCCACGCCGAAGGCGATGTGTACGGCGGTTTCCGCCGAGGACGTCTCCTCATCCGTCAGCGGGCCATTCCCGGTTTGTTCGCTGATCCGATTGGCCAGCAGCGCGGGCGGCGTGGGCGTATCTTCAGATCTAACGGGGAAATGGTCCTCCCAAATGGTTTTGGCGGCGGTAGCCGCGATGCCAGCGATAAGACCGGCGAAGATTCCTTTGGCTAGGTTGGAATTAGGCATAACTTTTTTTTTGATGTAAGCACAGACCGGGGGAAGTTGTTCACCCTGCTCCTTATCCATTCCCTTGCACCTGCGGCCGCGCCTCTTAATTGATCCGGTATACGCTGAAGCTCCCCCGCTCGGTAATCTTCTCCAGCAGATACGGTTGCAACCAGGTTTTCTCTTCCAGCTTCCGGCTGTCGGAGTAAAGGTAGCTAGCACCAGCTGTGACCATTTCCTTGAAGCGCTCTTCAGTAAGGTCGTTATTATGCAAAACCCAACCTTTCTTCCGCAGGTAATACAGGTAAATAAAGGGGGATTGATCAACAGCCGTAATCACCAATACGTCGTCAGGGACAGCTGCTTGAAGAACGAGTCTGTGCGCATACAGGTCCGGGTTGAACCCTGGCCGGGAAGAGTTCCAGGCGTTACTAACCCGCAGCCCACAAAATACGGGCGCGAACAACAAAGTGGCCGGTAATAAATAGCGTAGCCGAGGCCTTTTCCACCACTCTTTTAGCCCGTAAGCAACCACCAAAAACAGTACTGGCAAATAAGGATAGAGGTAATAGTCGTGTGCTTTACCCAAGGCATGAAGTTCATAAAAGAAGAACACCACAAGACCGATGGCAAAAAGAGACAGGTAAGCATGGCTGGTGTACAGTAACCTTCGTTTTTGCCAGGCGGAATAAAGTCCAAACAAAAAGGCAGGCACGGCCGCAAAGTTCAGCAGCATTTCCGGCAATGTGGCAACGAGGTTATGCTGAAAGTAATCGAAGAGTCGCCGCCAGCCGTAATCAACGCTGAGTACTCCCCCTACAATATTATTACCCTCCCATTCTGGGATAACCACGCCGTACCAAGCTATCGGAAGCATCAGACCAAAGGAGACTAAAACTATGGGCAAGATTAGTTCCGGTAATCTTTGTTTTCGCATTTGGGATAATAGCCAGCCGGCAGGAATCGCGTAATAAAGTACAAAGGGCAGTTTACAGAGTGTTGCCACGGCTAAAAAGGCACTCGCTAGCGCCCCGTATTTCACAGAACTGTTCTCCTTCCCTCCCCCTGATTTTATTCGAATAGCACGTTGAACGAAAGCCAGCCCCCATATGCCAGCACACATGGCCAAGTTGTCTGGCATCGGATTGAAATAAAGGTAAGTAAACCTTACTCCATCCCACGAGCGCCAACGAGCATCACCACGACTACCAGACTACTTGACTCCCTGACTATTTCACTTATACATCCCACTCAACTCCACCTCCCTAGCCACGGCATTAGGCACCAGAAACTTAATGCTGTAGCCCTCTTTAATGGCATTCCGGATGTAGGTCGCCGACAAATGCATCAGCGGCGCATCATGGAGCGTGATCCGGGGGTGGTCGGCCAACTCTCCCGCCGGGTAACCCGGCCGGTTGTAGACGTGTATGTCGTAGTCCCGGAGTAAAATCTCCGAGTTCTTCCACTTCGGTAATGTCGGCAAGTTATCTCCCCCCATAATGAGGCTGAACGCACGGTCGGGGTATTTCTCCCGCAAGACCGCCAGGGTATCGACGGTGTACGATGGCTTGGGCAGATCGAACTCGACGTTGCTGGCCCGTAGCCCCGTCGTATCGCCGATGGCCAATTTCACCAGGGCCAGGCGATCATGATCGCGGGCCAGGCTCCCCGCCTTTTTGAAAGGGTTCTGCGGACTAACGACCAACCAGACCTCCTCCAGTTCCGTCCGGGTCACCATGTAATTGGCGATGATCATATGCCCGACGTGGACGGGGTTGAAGGAGCCGAAGAAGAGGCCTGTTTTACGGATTGCCATATTTAGTAAATATTTTTATGCTAAAACGCCGGCGGAAACGCATAATCCCGCACCACAAAGAACCCTTCGTCGCCTTGTTTTTGGTACAAGGGCATCAGCAGGTAACCATCCACAGGAACGGTGACCTCCCCATTATTATCCGAAGCAATGATCTCGCCTTTTGCTACGGGTTGAAAGTTCCGGAAACCGGCCCTCATCCGGAAACCGTCACTCCCGTCGTGTGGAATGTGGTGGATATAGGCCAGCTCCGTCAATCGAGGCAGGTGACTAGAGCTTTGGTGCAGCCGGTCGTCGTGGTAAGTGCTCACGTCCTCCGCCCGGACACAACCGAGCGCGCGGAGTAAGCTGACGGTAGCCGCCAGGCTAAGGTCGACCGAATGTGGATCATGGTGGCTTCCGCCCTCAAAGGAAATTGCCCGTACGGGCAGGTTGGTAGCAAAATGGTCTCCCCGGAAGTAATGCAAGGTCGTGCCCTGCAAACCACTGAGCATCCCTTTAATGACCGGCACGCCCATTTTTGCTGCGAGGGCCAGGCTGGGGCCGTCGTCTCCGGTGATGGCAAAGATTCCGCCTATGGCCGTGGTCGTATGTAGATCGAGTAATATGAGTTCGCTCAACGGCGCCTCTTCCACAGCTGTTTCAATCGCTGCCAGCAGCTCGTGTAGTTCGCGGTCTTCCGAGATAACGATCATCTTAGAGCCACCATCCAGCGGCCGCCAGATGCGGTTGAGATCAGCATCGATAAACCGTACGCCTGCCGCCAGCGCCGCCAGGTTACCCCGCAGGGCCAACAGGTCACCTTTGAAACTGAAGCCGGGGTTA
>JBLHRW010000125.1:0-11745 GCA_047626445.1 Neolewinella sp. | reverse complement strand
CGAGGTGCCACCAACTGTGTTCGTCGTCCGCTGCGTGCCAATCAGTAAAGTAGAGGAACAGCTGTTGCCCTGCCGCAAGCAACAGAATAAAAGCTCCGAGAAACAGCAGGAAATGTATCCAGCGGTTACTAGGTTCTGCGTTGTGTTCGGAATGGTAGCTATAGCGGAGAATCATGCGAACAAGGTAAGGGAGGAAAGGGGAAAGGGAAGAAAGGGGGAAAGAAAAAGAGCTAGTACCTTTTCTCCCTTCCCCCTTTTAGTCCTTTACTATCGTACGACCAATTCTTCGCGGTCCGGTCCGGTAGAAACCATCGACACGCGCGTACCCAGTTTTTCTTCCAGGAAGCGGACGTAGTCCATACAGGCTTCCGGCAGGTTCTCTTCCTTCTTCACGCTGGTCAAGTTACTGTTCCATCCGGGCACTTCGGTGTACACCGGGCGGTAGTTTTCGTGGACCAGGTCGAAGGGCAGGCTGTTGGTAATAGTGCCCTCTACATCGTAAGCATCGGCTGCTTTCAGCGTTTCGAATTTATTGAGCACATCCACCTTGGTGACGACCAATTGGGTAACACCGCTCAGCATGATCGTGTAGCGCAGTTGAACGAGGTCGATCCAGCCACAGCGGCGGGGCCGGCCGGTGGTGGCGCCAAACTCGCCGCCTTCTGCCCGGAGGAATTCACCGGTTTCACCGGTCAACTCGGTAGGAAAGGGGCCACCGCCCACGCGGGTACAGTAAGCTTTGGTAATGCCAATCACTTCGCCGATCTTCTGGGGCGCAATGCCCAGGCCGGTACAAACTCCGGCGGTGATCGTATTGGAGGACGTTACGAAGGGATAGGTACCGAAGTCAATGTCCAGCATGGAGCCTTGTGCCCCTTCCGCCAGCACTTTTTCGCCCTTGTTCACGGCATCGTTGATCCAGTATTCTCCGTCTACGAAGATGAGCGTTTTCAGCCGTTCTACCGCTTCGAACCACTTTGCTTCTTCATCGGCCAGGTCGAACTCTATAAAGGGGTAGAGCCCTACGAGTTGCTTGTGCTTTTCTTTCAGCTCATCGTAGCGTTCCTTGAAGTCGGGTGCTTCGAGGTTACCGACACGGAGGCCGTTGCGGCCGGTCTTGTCCATGTACGTCGGGCCAATACCTTTGAGTGTTGAGCCGATTTTCCGATCGCCTTTAGCGTTCTCTCTGGCAGCATCCAACAGTCGGTGACTGGGTAGGATGAGGTGGGCCTTGCGGGCCACGAAAAGGCGGCCGGCGTAGTCGACACCAGCGGCATCGAGCTGGTCCAGTTCCTTACTCAGGGTAATTGGGTCGACCACTACGCCGTTACCGATCAGGTTTTTCAGTCCGGGCCGAAAGATGCCAGAAGGCACCGTATGGAGCACGAATTTTTTACCGTCGAAAATCAGTGTGTGCCCGGCGTTAGGCCCGCCCTGGAATCGGGCGATGATGTCGTATTGAGGGGCAAGAACATCTACGATCTTGCCTTTGCCTTCGTCTCCCCACTGGAGACCTAGTAGTACGTCTACGGCCATGGTTGTTGGCTTTGTGCGGGTACTTCCGGATGATCCCGGGCGGTAAGCCCTAAAACGTGCGCGAAGGTACAACGCAATTCGATGCTATGAGCGGTCGTCGCATCAGTTTGTTTACAAATCTTTGTTGTTTGGGCCTATCTTCGCCCGCTCCCAAATCCCCCCTCCCTTGCACCTGCTTTCGAGCCTGACCCTTCTCCTCCTTCCGTTCACCCTTCTCGCGCAGGAACTCGTCTATGATGCACCGCTCGGTGGTCCCTTGTTGGTCACCGGCACCTTCGGGGAACTGCGTAGTGATCATTTCCACGCTGGCCTCGACTTCCGCGCCTCGGTCAACACCCCGGTTTATGCCGTCGCCGATGGCTTCGTTAGTCGCATCGCCGTCAGCTCCGGTGGCTACGGCCAGGCGGTCTACATCGATCACCCCGACGGGCACCGCAGCGTCTACGGCCACCTGGAGACCCTGGCTCCTGAGCTGATCGACACCATCAGAAAGCGACAGTTTTCGGAAGAAGAGTTTAGGCAAAACATCCTTTTCGACGCCATTACCTTTCCGGTAAAACGGGGAGATAAGATCGGTGGGGTGGGCAACCGGGGACACAGTTTCGGCGCGCACCTTCATTTTGAAATGCGGGAAGTTGAAGGAGACGCACCGGTCAATCCGATGGCCTTTGGCTTCAGCATCCCCGATACCCGCCCTGCTCAGATTCGCAACCTGCGGGTGTACGAATTGGACGGCCAGGGGCTGGAAGTCAGCGCCCGGACACTGACGCCAAGCGCTGCTCGAGGTGGTGGTTACATCGTGGACGACACCATTTTCGTTACCCACCAGCGGGTAGGCCTGGCCCTGAAAGCGTACGACCGCCAGAACGCCATGCCTAATTGGAACGGCATTTATGGGGGGGAGCTTTACGTTGACACGACCCAGATTTACAACTTCCGGTTCGACCGCATTCCTTTTGAGCAGACGGAGTACCTCAATGCCATGACCGACTACGCGGAATGGGAAGAAAACACCTCGTGGTTTCACCGGTTCTGGACCTTGCCGAATCAGCAGTTTCAGGCGCGGCCGCTGGTGCAAAGTAAGGGAATAAAGGAGCAAGGAGAAAAGGCCGCTCCGCAATATAATGGGGTCCTTAAGCTGCAAGCAGCCGCGCCGCTGCCCGTCAAAATGCGGGTGCTCGACCACGCCGGGAACACGTCTGATCTTGGGATGGTCCTCGTCTACCGCCCAGACGCTGACACCCTCCCCCACTCCCGGCCACACCAGTACTTCCTGCCCGCCGGCGAGCCGAGTATCATCGACAACGGCGCGCTGCGCCTCGAGTTAGACGACGACGCGCTGTACCGCAACTGTTTCTTCCGCTACGCCCGCCTGCCCGACGCATCTGCCGGCCACCTCAGCGCGACCCATGCGCTACACGATCACCTGACTCCTTTGCACGGCACCGCCCGGCTCAGCCTCCTGCCTGACCGCCCCGTGCCAGACAGCCTACGACCCTTCGTTTTTCTCGGCCACTGTACCGACGAGGGCAAATGGGTCAGCAACGGAGGTCAATGGGCCGAAGATGATGCTACCGGCCGGTTCCAGGCAACTATTTCCACTTTTGGTGACTACGCTTTATTCCTCGACACCATCCCCCCTAAAGTCGAGATCAACTATTTCAGTACCGATCTTCGCCGGGCTGGTGGCTTCAGCATCCTGGTCAAAGACAACGTGAGCGGTGGCCGGCTCGATTTCCGAGGAACCATCAACGGCCAATGGGTACTACTGGAATACGATGGTAAAAGCGACAAGCTCACCTATAATTTTGACGATGGCGACCCGGGGCCGGGGCAACACCGTTTTGAACTAGTCGTAATTGACGGCCGGGGGAACGACACCACCTGGGCCAGGAATTTTCGCCGCTAAAAAATGGCGCAATTCTAACAACACGAACTACTCCGCTTACCCGTTACTCCCTTTTACCGACCTACCTTTGCGGTGCGCCATCCTTAACCGAAAGGAAAAGACCGGTAAGAGCTTGTTAGAAAATCCGTTTCGACCTACGACCGGTATTCCCCCACCTGCTCTGCGTTCAGGAACCAGATTTCCTAACAAGCTCTAAGACTCTTATAAGCATGCATCGCCTCTCCTCCAACGCCACCCTCTTCCTTAAGATCTTTCTCCCCGTTTTCTGGACCTCCATCCTGACGGGCGTTACCCTAGTGGCCTGGTTTACCGATGAAAGTAAATTCGGCGGTCTGCCACTCGCTTCCTTTCGTTGGGCCACCCTCTTCACCCTCATCATGGGGGTAGCGCTGTTCCTTCTGCTGTTCTGGCCGCTGAAGCGAGTGGAGACCGACGGCGAAAAAGTCTACATCAGCAATTACTTCCGGACTGCCTTTTACAGCTGGGAAACGGATGTGGAATCCTACCATGAGTTTAGTATCCTCTTCCTGAGAATCGGGACCATCGAGCTGAACGGAGTAGGCAGCTTTGGTCGAAAAATGAGATTTGTCCCTAGCAGAAAGCTGGTAGCGTCCTTCCGGGAAGAATTTCCGGGAGTCATGCCAGAGAGCGAGTGAGAGCATGTAGGAAGGAGAGAATAACTGCCGCGAGGCGATGCTCGCTAGCGCTCGTGGAGGCTAAAGACAGCGATGAAAGGTGAGAAATCGCGGAAATCTTCTCCCATCCTCTAATTCCCTAATTCCCTACTTGGCAACAGCAGCCCCTTTTCGTGCGTTATACGTTCAAACCAAGGTACCGCACCATGCAACCACTACGTCTGCTGCTATTTTGCTGCGCCCTGCTGACTACCCTGAGCGTCTCCGCTCAGATGCAGGACGGGCTTATTTTTCTACGCAACCCATCCTTTGAGGACATGCCGCGCAACAGTTCCCCGCCCCGTGGCTGGACGGACTGCGGGGGGCACGGAGAGACCCCTCCCGATGTCCACCCAGACCCGGAGTTCCTGTTCAAGGTCGGCATGGCCGCCCAGCACGAGAATACTTTCCTGGGCATGGTTACCCGAGACACCGAGACCTACGAAAGTGTCGGACAGCAGCTGAGTTCTCCCCTTAAGGCTGGGCAATGCTATCGTTTCGATATTCAGCTCGCCCGTTCCAGGGTGTACCTCAGCATGAGCCGGGTTACCCGGCAACCGACCAACTACGTCACCCCCATCAAACTCCGCGTTTTTGGCGGTTACTCGGTTTGTGACTTGGGCCAGTTGCTCGGGGAATCGGAACTCGTCGACAATTACGATTGGGAGAATTATTCGATCAAACTCAGCCCGGAAGACGATTTCACCCACATCGTTCTGGAAGCCTACTATAAGCAACCATCGTTGCTTCCATACAATGGTAACATCCTGCTCGACAATGCACAGCCCCTGCGCCCCATCGACTGCGACGACGTATTTGCGATGATTGCCGGTAAACCTTTCGTTGGTAGCCCCGAGCAACAGCCAACGGATCCGGATGAGGGCATCATCACGACTCCGGTCATACCACGTGGTGGCAACCGCCCGAACCCGCCACCGCCTGTCCTTAATACGCCCCCGAAAGAGCCGACGGTACGCCTGGGAAAAACGGAGGCGATTCTCAAGGAGGGGCAGATTTTCTCTATAGAAAAAATATCCTTCAAAGCCAACAGTGCTGAACTGGAGGATGAAAGCGAAGAGGCCCTGGAAGAGATCGTCGGCTTCATGCAGCAAAATGAAAGCGTGATCGTAGAGATTGGCGGGCACGCCAGCCGCATGGCTACAAATAAATATGCCGACCAGTTGAGTACAAATAGAGCCAAGACGGTCGTCAGTTACCTGATGTCCCGGCGTATCGGAATTAAACGCCTCCTACCCAAAGGGTACGGCAATAACCGACCGGTCTGTTTCGAAGGCACTAAAGAGTGCAACCGACAGAACCAGCGTGTGGAAGTAAAGATCCTGAAGGTGAAGGATACTAAGTAGCCCTTAGGAACGTCAATTCAATAACTGTCCGATTTGCAGCCTGCCCCTGCGGCACTGCCCTTCACCACGAATTAGTAGCGAAGCTAATCAGGACAGTAATTAAATTGATGCTTCTTAAAGGTTAAACCACCGTGAAATCGTGAACCCCATGCGGAACTCCCCATCGCCCCAGCTAGAGATCGTGTAGGGGATGTAGTCCGTCTCGAAAATGCCGGTAGCGTTGGTAAAGTTGAGCTGGAACACATGCCCACCCGTATCCCATTCCAGTCCGAAACCGATGGGAGGGTGGTAGCCGTTGGCCGACGTTAGGGTATTACTGAAGGGGAAAGTGGCATCAGCAACAAGCGCCATGACCTTACTGACCTGAAAACGGGCGCCGGTGCCGATGCTCAGCATGGTATTTTCACCGGCAAAGGGTACGAGGTTGCGGTGGGTTACTCCTGGAACGATCTGCGCACTGAAACTGCTACCAAACTTACGGGCCAACACCAGGCTGCCGTGGAAAGCCATCCGGTGGGCAAATTTGGGAAAGCTTCGGATGATGTCTTCCCGGGTATCAATTTTTTCGCTGGTACTCAAGGTGGCGTTTCCGACAAGGGCTGCGGAAAACGGAAAACCATCAACCTCTTGGTGGAGTACTTTTATTTTAGTTACCAGGTTAAGGTTCTGCCGGAGGCCGGCATCGCCGGTGGGCGTAGAGCCAGAACCTTTAGATCGGTAAATACCGATGTTCAGATTATCCGTAAAACCGTATTCAGCACCAATTGAAACGTCTTCAGCCGTCTCCAGGCCGTAGAAAGTTGCCCAGCCACCGTTCTCGCCAAACATATCACCAAAGCGATGGCTAATGCGAACGTCGAGCTTTCCTTTCGGCAAGGTTTCCACACTGTGTATATTGACGACCCGCGTGTCTTTAAACGTTCGGTAAACCCGTTCACGTTGGGCGGAAAGCGAACAGGAAAGGAGCACAAGGAGGAAGAGGACATTTTTCATTTCTGGCAATATTCTGTGTGATTCGGTCAGCTAATACGAAGATTTACACGGACTATCTGACTTTTTGACTAAAGAGGCGCGGACGCCGGTGCAAAAATAGTTTTTAAGCAGCAAGGAAAAGAAGGGGCTTTACTCCTCCGGGAACCCGGCGCCAAGCCAGCAGGTGATGATCATGAGTTCTTCCTCCGTCAGGTCTTCGGCCCGGTCCTGCGGGGCATAGTTGGGAGGCATACCGATGGTGGCATCGTCGCGAACGTCAATAACACGCTGCCGAAAAAGGCCGCTTTCTAGGTCGGATAATAGTCCCTGATAACTATCATAAACACCAGGTGCTCCGCCCAGGTGGCAGCCACTGTATGCACAGGTCTGCTCAATGATGTCGCGGACGTTGGTCTCGTAGGTCGGCGTTTCTCCGTCACAGGGAAGGGCGACCGGCTCCGGCAGCACGTCAGAAGTACAGGAGGAAACAACCAGTAAAGAGACATAAAACAAGGAAAGCAACCAAAAATAGCGCATGTAGGAAGTCGATTGAGAGCTGAGGCAACCAAAACGGTGGCTCGATTGTAGGTAAATGCGATTGGAGTCGGGTGACACTTCGCGTGGCAAGATACGGTGGAACCGTCACCTCTGGATTCAACCATAACAACTTAACAATAAAAACTATCAATATGTACCCCGTTGAATTAACGATCCCCATGTCAAAAGACCTCACCGCTCATGGCTTTACCGGCCTGACGAACGCTGATGAGGTAAACACCGCCCTGAGTGCTACTGAAGGCACTGCACTACTGGTGGTCAATTCCGTCTGCGGCTGCGCCGCAGCCAATGCCCGCCCCGGTGCCAAGTTCGCCGCACTTAATGAGAAAAAGCCTGACCACCTCTACACCGTTTTTGCCGGAGTAGATCAGGAAGCCACGGCTACCGCCCGTGAGCATTTGCTGCCTTACCCTCCCAGCAGCCCCGCCATCGGACTGTTCAAAGACGGCAAACTGGTACACTTCCTGGAGCGTCACCACATCGAAGGCCGCAGCGCAGAGATCATCGCCGAGAACCTCAAGATGGCTTTTGACCGGTACTGCTAAGGCGCATTGTCAGGTTACTTACCGCCGGACTCATGGCTTCGCCACGTAGCCGACGGCAAGTAAGCTGCCAACGAATTTTGCCGAGCTTTGCCCGGTAGGAGGAAGACTCGTAGCGTTGCTGCGAGTCTTTTTCACTCTAGAAAGGATTTGCCCCGCCAAAACGCGCAGCGTTTTTAAAAAGCCCCCCCCCTCGGGAGGGTTGGTAGGGTACTTAGGGACGCCACCGTAGCTAAGGCTATGCTGATGTTTCGTCGACTCGACCAGAACGACGATGGCGGCGCTTCACCACGAAGTAGTAGCGAAGCTAATCAGGACAATTATTAAATCGGCGTTCCTTAGGGACGCCGTATAAATAACAACCTTCCCACACACAAATCCATTAACCATGCGTTTAAGCTTAAAACAACCCTTCACCAAATGCAACTCTTTCTTTTTCTGACTGGACTCCTACTTTTTCCCGGCCCGCAAACCGTTAGCGTGACGGTCAATAGCACCAGCGCGGAAGCCGGAGAGATCCGGTTGGCGGTCTACGCCAACGAGGCAGATTTCAAGAAACAACGCGCAGTTACCTCCGCCATCAAGCACAGCACCGGCACTTCCGTCGGCCTGGAGGTCGCCCTACCCAAAGCAGGTACCTACGTGCTCGCTGCCTTCCACGACGTGAACGGTAACGGTAAACTGGACCGAAACCTCTTCGGTATCCCAACGGAACCTTACGGCTTCAGTCGCCCGCCCGCCTCCAAATGGGAAGAGCCTAAGTTTGCTGATATTGCTTCGACGTTCTCGAAGAACAAGGCTGCGGCACGGATGGAATTGAAGTTGTGGAAGGAGTATTGACTATTTTAGCGGCATGATCCGTCCCCTGCTAGTCCTCCCCTGCTTTTTTATCCTTCTCCTTGCATCCTGCGGCCCCGCCCAAGAAAGAAAGGAGGTAAAAGAAGAAGGGGAAAAAGGAAACCTCCGCCTTGAGCAGACCAACGACTACCTCCGCATCTTAATTGGCGACCAACCTGTGCTGGATTATCGGATCACATCGGGAATGCCCACCGACCTGCCGCAGCATTACCAGCGCTCCGGCTTTTTTCACCCCATCTACAGTCCATCCGGAAAGGTAGTCACCGACGACTTTCCCGCCGGCTACGCCCATCAACATGGCCTCTTCACCGCCTGGACGAATGCGACCTTCCTGGACAGTTTTGTAGACTTTTGGAATACACAGAAAGGGCTGGCGTTCGTGCAGCACGAAGGGATAACAGACATTCAGGAGCAAGAAGGTTACCTGGGCTTTAAGGCCCACCTCGCCCATCACACCATGGCCCATGACAAGCGGGAGCGGAAAAACAGTTGGCCGGTGCTATTCGAAACCCTCATCATCCGCGTCCACGACCGTTCAGAGCCTTTCGTCTGGGACGTCCGGAGCGAACAAACGAACGTGACGGAAGACACCCTTTTTCTGAATAAACACCTCTACGGCGGCCTCGGCATCCGGGGCAGTAAGCACTGGAATGCGAAGGATACGATCAATTTTATGGGCCTGGCCGACTTCCTGACCAGCGACGGCCTCACGCGCGACAGCGCCAACCATACCCGACCGGAATGGACGGCGATCTACGGAAACCTACCCGGCGGTAAAGCAGGAATGGTCGTCATCCCGCACCCCGAAAATTTCCGCTGGCCGGTCCCCGTTCGGGTACACCCTGACTTGCCTTATTTTTCGGTCTCTCCCGTGGTGGAGGAGGGGTTTTTCATTGCGCCGGGGGAGACTTACCTCTCCCGTTACCGGGTGGTGGTGTTTGACGGGGAGGTACCGGCTGGTGTAATAGACGAGTTCGCGTGGGGAAAGTCAACCAATTGAAATTGGTGCTGTAAAACGAAGCGCTGGCTAGCTGAATAATTTCGCAAGTGAACCATTAAGAAGGATTAGCTATGACCCACGATTCGCTCCGAACCCTCGACGCTCTTTCCGATCCTGCCCGCATCGACTTCGCCAAGCGGAGCTACCCAACGAAACTCCAAGTCATTGGGGGTCACCAACCCGAACCTACGGCTGGTGCTACGTGAGTTTAAAGCGGAGGTCAAAGCTGGAGACGGGGCGGAAGGATAGCCAAGCCCTTGGTTGAGGGTGTCCCCACCCGGACAATCTGATTCCTAATGATTGTACTTCGTGTTCGGGCAGGACAACTTCCATCAAGATTAACAAGGCCAGCATAAATGCTAGGTAACCGGAATTACTCCTTATACCAAGTAGCAAAGTCCTTAGCAAAATAACTGATGATCACACTGGCGCCCGCCCGGCGGATGGAAAGCAGGGCTTCGCTGGCGGCCTGTCGGTAATCGAGCCAGCCGCGCTCTGCGGCGGCGAGCAGCATGGCGCATTCACCGGAGACATGGTAGGCGGCGATGGGCAGGTGATGAGCGTCGGTGAGCTCCCGGATGATGTCGAGGTAATTGATGGCGGGTTTGACCATGAGGTAGTCGGCACCTTCGGCGGCGTCGAGGGCGGCTTCGCGGAGGGCTTCGCGGCGGTTGGCCGGGTCCATTTGGTAGGTCTTTTTATCGGTCGGTACGTTTTCCAGTTCGCGGGGCGCACTTTCGAGCGCGTCGCGGAAGGGGCCATAGAAGGCACTGGCGTATTTGGCGCAGTAGCTCATGATGGAGGTATCGGTGAAGCCTTCGGCATCGAGGGCCCGGCGGATGGAAGCGATGCGTCCGTCCATCATTTCGCTGGGGCCGATGACATCGAAACCTGCGCGGGCCTGGGCTACGGCCATGGCATCGACGAGCGGTAAGGTCTGGTCATTATCGATCTTCCCATCAACGACGACGCCGTCGTGACCATCGGTGCTGTAAGGATCCAGCGCCACGTCGGAGATGAGGCAGATGTCGGGGAATTCCGTCTTTAACCTGGTCGCGGCGTGGAGGTAAAAGTTCTGCTCGCTGGTGGCATAAGTGCCCGTCTTGTCCTTGTGTTCTTCGGGGATTGCGGGGAACATGATGAAGCTGTAGATGCCGAGTTTACGGCATTCAGCGACTTCTTTGACCACTTCCTCGATGCCTAAGCGGAAGGTCCCCGGCAAACTGGTAATGGGCAGGCGCGCCTGGGGATCGGGCATCAGAAAGATGGGCTGCACGAGATGACCGGGGGTCAGTTCGGTTTCGCGGATCTGGGCACGGATGGCGGAGGATTGGCGGTTGCGGCGTGGACGGCTTAACATAGTCTTGTATTCTTGTAGTGGGTAGTCGTGTACTGCGGTTGAGCTCGCTGCGCTCGTGGCTGCCGCTTTTCCTTGGGGGTAAAAGTAGGTGGTTTCACAACGGGGAAGGTCATGAGCATGTCGCATATGTTAAGTTAAGGACGCCGTACCGTATTACCTTAGCTCCAACAGACCAACAGACTATGCAACTAATCATCCACCCCCACGTCCTCCCCCTGGCCAACACCTTCCGGATCGCCCACGAAAGCCGGACGGAGCAGCCAACGCTAATCGTGGAGTTACACGATGAGGCCTCTGGCCTCAGTGGTTACGGCGAAGCGCCGATGACCCGATACTACGGCCTCGACAGCGCCGAGTGCACTGCTCAATTAACTTCCCTTGCACCTGCGTTCGCGCCAAAAAAAAGCCTCACCCCGGAAGCCACGCACGCCCTTATCGATGCCCACGCCCCGGCCTTGGATCCGTTCCTGCGCTGTGCGCTCGATGTAGCCACGCACGATCTGTGGGCCCGGCAGCAAGGCATTCGCCTCGGCCTTCTGTGGGACCAGGACCGCAGCCGCCAAATTCCTACCTGCTACACCATCGGCCTCGGCCCGGTAGCCGAAATGGTCGCTAAGCTGAAAGCCTTTCCCTGGCCCGTCTACAAGATCAAACTCGGCCGCGGAGACGATGACCTGGCCATCATTCACGCCCTACGCGAGCACACGGATTCGCCTTTCTACGTTGACGCCAACACTGGCTGGACAGCCCGGCAAACCATCGACCTGGCGCCTCAATTGGAGGACCTCGGCGTTCTTTTCATCGAACAACCTTTAAAAACGGACGACCTGGCCGGCCAGCGGGAAGTCTTCGCCCACTCCGCCCTCCCCATCCTGGCCGACGAAAGTTGCCAGGCCGAAGCCGACGTAGCCCGTTGCGCGGAATATTTCCATGGCATCAACATCAAGATCGTTAAATGCGGCGGCCTCCTGC
>JBLHRW010000124.1:0-11787 GCA_047626445.1 Neolewinella sp. | reverse complement strand
TCCTCAGTCCCGCAGAAAAGGACAGTGCAAGGACCTCGGAGCGTTGCGATCGATGGAATTGTGCAGCAATTTTGTCGGTCGTAACCTCCGAGCGTCCGACCTCCTGGTTTTAGCCCTTGATTCGCGTCGGTAGTCTTGTCGTACTTTATTTGAAGATTATCCCTACAGTCCTCTTGCCATACGAACGCAGTGAGCGCTGCCTTGCGGCAGCTCTACTAGATCACCAGAATACTGAACTATCAGACTAAAAAAGCCCGTTAACAAAAATATCCTGCCTTGAAACGACTAAAACCTGATCCCCGGAACAACAATTAGTCTATGTCCTGCATTTTAACGACTTTTGGAGCCTTATTTAGAATAACCCCATGTCAGTACCAAACTTTAAATCAGATGTCGAGGCCGTGGATGCCCTGGCCAAAGCTTACCAAGATCTCCGCGCCGAAATCGGCAAAGTAATCGTAGGTCAGGAAGACGTTGTGAAAAACGTCCTCATCTCTCTCTTCTCCAACGGCCACTCCCTTCTCGTAGGGGTGCCTGGACTGGCTAAAACGCTCCTCGTTTCCACCATCTCAGAAGTGCTCGACCTGGATTTTAAGCGGATCCAGTTCACGCCTGACCTGATGCCGACGGATATTACCGGTTCTGAAATCCTCAACGATCAAAAGCGTTTTGACTTTGCCAAGGGACCGATTTTTGCCAATATCGTACTGGCAGATGAGATCAACCGTACACCGCCTAAAACGCAGGCGGCCCTGCTGGAAGCTATGCAGGAACGTTCGGTGACCGTCAACGGTGTGCGCCATCTGTTGCCCGCTCCATTCTTCGTACTGGCTACCCAGAATCCAATCGAGCAGGAAGGTACCTACCCCTTGCCCGAAGCCCAGCTTGACCGCTTCATGTTCAATATCCCGTTGGATTATCCGACCTACGAGCAGGAACTCGCCGTAGTGAAGAGGACTACGGGAACGACGACGTCCAGCTTGAATACAATTCTTACGGGAGAACAAATCTTATACTTCCAGCAACTAGTCCGTAAGATTCCGGTCAGCGATAACGTGGTAGAATATGCCGTAAGCTTGGTTTCCAAAACCCGCCCTAATACGGAGCGGGCTACGGCCAATGTCAACGAATACATCAGCTGGGGCGCTGGCCCGAGGGCCAGTCAGTACCTGGTACTGGGCGCTAAGTGTCACGCTGCCATCACTGGTAAGTATAGCCCTGACATCGAAGATGTACAGGCTATTGCTAAATACGTGCTCCGCCACCGGATCGTCCGTAACTACAAAGCGGAAGCTGAAGGAATTACGGAAGAACACATCATCGAAGCGCTGTTTTAGACAGGGATCGCTTCGCGCCCCTTTTTAGACGGCCTTCGGCCTTTTAGACAAACTCGCTTCGCTCGTTTTTTAGACGCGCTTCCCGCTTTTGGTACGAGTAATTTTTTGTGCTAGAAATGGAATGCAACGAGCATAGCGAGCATAGCGAGCATAGCTATGCGGCAGTGCCGCGGAGGCAAGCTGCAAATCGGACAGTTATTGAATTGACGTTCCTAAAAGCGCAGCGTCTAAAAGTGGCGTAGCTACGTCTTAAATCACGAAGTACGTCTAAAAGGCCGAAGGCCACCCGCCACAACTCCTACGAATATCATCTGTTCTATATTGGAGTTTGTAACAAGCTCTTAGAACAGAATAACCAACGTATGACTAACCGATTTTTCAATTTCGTGTTTGCCTGTGCCCTAGGGCTGAGCTTTGCTTCCTGCAACAGTGACATGGTCAGTAACCTGAACCCGACACCGGCGGCTTTCGGTAAGATCAACAGTCTGTATGTCATTGCCGACAGTACGCTCTGGCTGGCTGGTGCACGTGATTCGGTGGCTTATTTTTTCGAGTCGCCCTACATCATTCTTCCACAGCCAGAACCGATTTTCGATGTACGCCACCTGGAGCCCCGCAAACTGGCGGAGGAGCCGACTTTCCAACAGTTACGCAACTACATCGTGTTGGCTGACCTGAGCGACCTTAACAGCCCAACGACGAAAATGGTCCTCGAGGATTTAAGCGATGCCAAGATCCAACAGGTCAAAGAGGAAGGCTTTGGTTCCGCAGTAGCCCGTAATAAATGGGCGACTGGTCAGCAGCTCATCTACCTAATTGGCAGAAACGAACCTGAGTTACTGGCGGGCATGAGTACGGCGTACCCCGCCGTTGTCAAACGAGTGGCAGAGCGGGAAAATGAGCGCGTTAAAGTCACGGCCTACTTCCAGGGCATTAACCGCCTGCTCGGAGATACGGTGCGCCAGCGCAGCGGCGCTACCATCGACGTTCCCGGAGGCTATAGCCTCGTACCGGTTAATGCGGAGAATTTTGCCTGGGTGCGCAAACAGACGCAGGGCGGGAGCCTCAATATAATGGCTACGCGCATCCCCTACGAGAATCAGGAGCAGCTAAGTAAGGCAGGGCTCAAGCAAATCCGCGATATGGTGGGGAA
Organism: Neolewinella sp.; assembly: GCA_047626445.1. Lineage (GTDB taxonomy): Bacteria > Bacteroidota > Bacteroidia > Chitinophagales > Saprospiraceae > Neolewinella. The sequence continues at coordinate 9,297 of JBLHRW010000124.1, read as the reverse complement.
GGAATATTTTGGTTCCACCCTCGACAGCACCTTCATGAAAATCAATGACGAGGACCTTCCGCTTTTCGTGGAGCAAATGGAACTCAATGGTACCTACGCCCTCGAAGGCCGTGGCATCTGGGAAATGGAAAACGACTTCCTGGCTGGCCCCTTCGTCTCCTACCTGATCAACGACGAAGCCAATAAGCAACTGGTACTGGTCGATGGCTTCGTTTTAGCACCGGGACGTAAGAAACGGGAGTTGATGGAAGAACTGGTGCAAGTATTACAAACTGCAGTAGTACAATAAAGGAGCTTCCCTTAAGTTCCATTTTTGATCCATTCGGGTCATTTGATCTCGCAAAGCCGATAACTTTGCGAGATTTTTTTGCTTGGGCCAACCGAACAATAAGCCGTTCGCCTCTATTGAGTAGTTCCACACTTTAGAGACGCCGTATAAATAACTTACGCCTTTTGACCGCCTTATTTTGCCCTCACCAAATTTAAAAGTCATTTCCGTAACTGAGGCTATGCAAAGGATTTGTAAATTCGGTGAGAACAAAAGCGTCAGGTCAAAAACCAGTAAGTTATTTATACGGCGTCCCTTAGCCTTATGCTATAAAGGAGGCTTTTACCTGTTAAACATCAAAATATGAGATTAACGTTACTCTTTTCGCTGCTAATCGCAGCACTAAACCTAAATGGCCAATCAGAGAATAAGGGCAAGTTTTACCTCTCTGGAAATACCTCCTTCTCTTATTCGACTAATTTCAGAAATACCTTCAGTCAATCGGCATTCGAATCGACGCATCTCGGCTACTTCTTAACGAACAGGCTGATGGTAGGGGCGGAGGTCCTCGCCGGAACGGACGAAGATTTTTACGACGACAGCCCGTACATCATCAGCCCTTTTATCCGGTATTACCTGCCCGTCAGGTTGGGGGGAAACACCCAGCTGTTTGCCGAAGGCGGCTTTGGAACTATTGGTAATTTTAGCTTCGGGTCTAACTTCGAAACAGATTATTTCCTGGGGCTTGGCGCTGAACGAAGCTTTGGCGACGGGGTGGTCGGTACTGCTCGACTTCGATACAAGGCCAAGTCCTTGGGCCTAAATTTTACGGAGCTTGACCTGGGCCTAAATTTCATTCTGGGAGGTAAGCAGAACTGGGATGGTTTTGCGGCACGGGAGAAAGGAGGCTTGCTGATTGATCCCGACCTGGGAAGAATAAGCTTTGGCCATCGCAGCCGGGATAATTTCCGGGACCTGCGGCTCGACCTGAACGTAGGCCTGGGGTATTTCCTGACGCAGAACTTACTCGTTGAGGCAGGCTATACTGCGGAGTCGATCGATGTGGACAGAGATGGAGTGGGGTTGCAGGAGATCAACACAAGGGATTGGGAGGTGTTTGCCGGGCTGCGATACTTTGTATCTGGTACGGGCAAGCGACTACAGCCTTACGTATTGGGACGTGCCGGTTTGGCCGGAACTTCTCTCATAATTGGGGACGCGACTTTTGGGCAGCAAACGACTAGTGACAGCTTCAGTTATGCGGAGGTCGGTGCTGGTGCGCTCTACTACCTGACGAAGAACGTAGCCCTTGACTTCAGCGGCCGCTACCAAGCCAGATTCAATACACCAGCGAAAAATGCAGAGCGGATGACGGCATCTGCTGGTTTGAAGGTCTTCCTAGGCAATAAGTAAAAATTAGGTTTATCAATAGGATGAACCAATCGTTAAACCAGACCCGCTCCATTGAAACTGCCTGTACAGGCTTGGTCACCTGAGGCCGTAATGCCCCTAAAAGGATAAATTTTCACCTAAACACAACAACTTATGCAGCGCATCATGATCCTGTTTTTTGTATTATTCTCCTTTACCCTTCACGCGCAGTACGAGAAGGGCAATTGGTACCTCAGTGGTAACTCCGTTATTGATGGCGGAGACCAGTCTACCGTAGCAGGTAGCGAATTCCAACCAGCATCCGCCAGCCGTTCGGGGTACTTCCTGTTCGACCGTTTACTGGTGGGTGGTAATGTGTTGAATCCGGCCGCCTTCGTCCGTTACTACCAGCCATTGAAGCCACAGAGTAAATTATCGGCTTTCGCGGAGTTTAATGTTGCCGTTGACTTCAGTGGCTCGAGAACTGACATAAGCTACCAGCCGGCCATCGGCCTGGAGTACCAATTTTCCCCGGATATTTTGCTCTCCGCTACCTTGCAACATTCCATTATTGGCAGTCGTCGACTCAACGCTACCTCTCTGATGTTCGGCATTAACACCATCATTGGTCGTGGCGGCTTAGCGCCCGGTCAGAACCTGCTGCGCAAGGGGGCAACTTTTATCGATCCTAATATCGGGCAGGTTACTTTTTCCAGCTTTGATTTCACCAGCGGCAGCGTTCAGTGGCTGGGCGTTAGTCTCCACTTCGGCGGCGGGCTGATGCTGACCGACCGGATCAGTCTGGATGGTAGTATCTCCGCCAGTAATTACCGCTCGGATTTTGACTCGTCCAATTCGACCAGGCTCCTGAAGACCACCGAAGTTTCCGCCGATCTCGGCCTGCGCTATTTCCTTACGGCAAAGGGTAAGCTTCGGCCTTACGTCGGTGCGGGGATCAGTAGTAGCTATCAATTTTTCAAAGCGGAGTACGAAACTCCGGGCCAACCGGACTATTCCGAAAACATCTTCGAAGTCGCCCCAAACCTCAAGCTAGGTGCGCTGTTTTTCCTGAGCGACAAGGTTGCCCTGGATGCGAGTGTGGAATATAATTTCCGGGATACCGATATTAGTCGGGCATTTACTTCTCAGATGGGACTGGGAGTGGGCGTTAAAATCTTTCTGGGCGGGGGGGAGAAGCAGTAACTTCTGGGCGGGGCCGCAGGTGCAAAAGGTCGGTCTTAGGAAGCAGGGTATGGTCCGCTAAGTATTTGGTCGGTTGATTCCAGGTTTTTAAGTTCCCAGTTCCCAGTTCCTAAGAACTACCCAACCCCCACAACCTCCACGTAAAACAGCAATTCACTATTGCCGGGAATATTGCCCTTTTTGCCATTCCCGTAGCCTAATGCGGGTGGGAGGAACAGCGTTGCCTGATCACCTACCTGCAGCAGGTCGATGCCTTCGTCCCATCCGGCGATGACCTCACCGGTGCCGAGGCGGAAGCGAAAGGACCGACCTTTAGTAAGGGAATCATCGAAGAGTTGACCGTCACTGACCAACAAGCCGAGGTAATTGACCTTAACGGCCTGGCCAGGTATAGGGCGCGGTCCGTCGCCTTCCTCATGAACGATGTAGCCCAGGCCGGAGGCCGTTCGCTTAGGGTCAATATCAAAATCCAGGTATTGTTGGCGAACTTCCTTAGCAAAGGCCAGCCGATCTGCTGCGTAGGCCTTTTGTTTAGCCTTAGAGATTTTCTTCATTGGTGATAAGGTTGTTTGTTCTCCCTGCTCTTTTACCGTCATCCCGCACCTGCGGCCGCGCCCTGAAAAAGCTTTGAGGATGCCGCAAGATAAACTTCCTCCCTTCAAATATGCTCTTCCGGCAATGCACGTATCGCTACCTTCGCCAGTATGGCGCTCGAACCTCTGCAGCTTTCCGATGACTTTAATTACGCGCTTGAGCGAATGGAATCCGGTGATCACCTATTCATTACCGGGCGGGCGGGTACCGGAAAGTCCACCCTGCTTCAAATCTTCCGACGGAGCACCTCCAAAAATGTGGTGGTGCTTGCGCCTACCGGCGTTGCTGCGCTTAACGTTCATGGGCAAACCATTCACAGCCTGTTCGGTTTTCCGCCCCGGTTGATCCTCCCGGAAAACATACGCCCCAACCGCCGGTACAAACGACTGTTCGAAAATCTGGAGGTGCTCATCATCGATGAAATAAGTATGGTTCGGGCGGACTTAATGGAGGCCATCGATCTTGCCCTCAAGATGAATCGGAACAGCCAACGCCCCTTTGGCGGCGTGCAAATCATCTTGTTTGGTGATTTATACCAGCTGCCGCCCATCGTCAGCAGCCAGGAAGAAAAAATGTACTTCAGCCAGCGGTACGCCAGTGCTTACTTCTTTAGTGCCGACTGCCTGGACCTGATCGATCTGGAGATGATAGAATTGCGACAGGTCTACCGACAGGACAGCCGGCACTTTCTACGTTTATTGGACGCCATCCGGAATGCGACGGTCGATTACGACGAACTGGAGTCACTTAACGAACGGCATATCGCCGACTTTAGCCCGGAAGAAGGGGATAACTACCTCACCCTGGCGGCACGCAATGCCACCGTCAACGGCATCAACGCCAAAAAACTGGTGGAGAACAAGAACCCGGAGGTCCTCTACCTGGCTCAGGTGAAAGGGAGCTTTTCCGAAAATCTTTTTCCCGTTCCGGCGGCACTGAAGTTGAAGGTCGGGGCCCAGGTGATGACGGTTCGTAACGACAACGATAAGAAGTACGTGAACGGTACCATCGGTACCGTGGTGGAATGCAAGACGGAGTCGGTCATTATTCTGGTGTCCGAAGACGGTAAGCCCCGAACGATAGAAGTTGGCTACGAGGAATGGGACGTAATCCGTTATACCGCCACCGGAACCCTGGAGGAGACTAAGATCGGTACGGAGACCCTGGGGACGTATAAACAATTACCCGTCCGGCTGGCCTGGGCCGTCACCATCCATAAATCACAGGGTAAGACTTTCGATAAGATCATCGTCGACCTCGGTCGCGGTGCCTTCGAGCACGGGCAAACTTACGTTGCGCTCTCGCGTTGCCGGACCTTACAGGGCATCGTATTACGCAACCCCCTTACGCCGCGTGACGTAATGGTCGACCCCGCAGTAGTGGAGTTCTATGAAGGGATGCGATAGGAGGCGGGGCCGCAGGATGCAGGGAATGGTTGGAAGGAGCAGGGCTTGACTTGAGCTGGATTGCAACTAATGTCCGGGAAATTTCGTTTTTTCCCATCCACCAAACTTCATCAAGCATGTCTACAACCATTGAAACGCGCCATAACATTGTGGAAATGCTAGTCCAGCTGGATAATGTTGAAGCATTATTAAAGGTAGAACAGCTAATCAGAGAAGCGCTAAATTAGACATCGTCGGTAAAAGATTATCCCCCCACTAAAGAAGCAGATAGTGCATCCGTTGCTGAGCCTGTAACTGGGTACCCTGATCTTAACGCCATTGAGTACAAGGTCGCTGAATCAGTAGATCTCGAACGTTTGATGGTGCAGCAGGCGTATAATCCTGGTAATAAATAGGCATGGGCCGATTTGTCAGATGTGTTTGACCATATCCCTGAACAAGAGATTCAGGAATTTCTTGATATAGATTAACATGAAGTACATCTTGGATACTAACATCATTGTCAATGCTGGACGTAGCCTGGATTTTCAGGCTTAGGGACGCCGTACAAATAACTTACGCCTTTTGACCGTCTTATTTTGCCCTCACTGCACCTAAAAATAATTTCCGTAACTGAGGCTATGCAAAGGATTTTGAAGCGCGGTGAGAACAAAAGCGTCAGGTCAAAAACCAGTAAGTTATTTATACGGCGTCCCTTACCTCCATTAGGAATTTGAGCTGTTTAGCCCAAGCCTCGTTCGAATCATTTCAATTGTCTTCGCTGCCGAACTGGTACTCATCGTACTATGGGGAAAATGACCTGTGGATTGCTGCAATTGCAATGGAACATGGTGCTGAGTTAATCACAACGGACAAAGACTTCTCCCACCTTGATGGCCATTTTTTGAAGGCCCATTACATTGATTCAGATAAGGTGCTTAAAGGTTGATTTACCTGTTCGGACATCCCACATTGCTGTTCCTACCTATACTTTGCATCTGTGCTTCGGCAGGCTCAGTAGGGTCAGGCTGCGCCAGAAAAACATTTTTCTGTAAGACGAATAACTGGTAGACGTACACGAATACTAGTCCACCACCCCCATTCCCTAACTCACCAAAAAAATAGCCTGCTCACCCCCCGTGCTTTGTGGTATCACAAAACCATAAAACACGCTACCATGAGATTCCTGTTCTGTATTATCCTGACCTACTGCTGTTGCTTCGTAAATGCCCAATCAACGACTGACAGCCCCTACTTTGAACTAAGCGAAGAAGCCGACTTTCCGCTGACGAGTACAAAAGCTGACGTCAACATCGCCGGAGTGATTGCCGATGTAACCGTTTTCCAGACCTACGTCAATAACGGCATCGAACGGCTGGAGGCCACCTACGTTTTTCCCGGTTCTACCAATGCCGCAGTATACGGCATGACGATGATCGTCGGAAACCGCCGCATCGCCGGCGTCATTCAGCGCAAAGCCGAGGCACGGGCTACCTACGAAGCCGCAAAGGCCGCTGGTAAACGTGCATCCTTGTTGGAGCAGCACCGGCCTAACGTCTTTCAGATGAACGTGGCCAATATCCTCCCGGGAGATACAGTAAAGGTAGAGCTAAAATACACCGAACTACTGGTGCCGGAAAGCGGTATTTATCGCTTCGTTTATCCCACGGTAGTTGGCCCCCGCTTTACCGGAGAAAGTGAGCCGGGGACCACGGCCTACGCCGGCCAGCCCTACATAAACGGCCCGCCAACCTACGCCTTTGATATCGACATCAACCTGAACGCTGGTATGCCAGTAAGCAGTATCGGCAGCCCAAGCCACCGCCTGGCCATTACCTCCAGCGGGACCTCCTCAGCCATTGAACCAGACGGCTCCGAAACTTACGGAGGTAACCGCGACTTCGTCCTCGAGTACCAACTCCAGGGCAAGCAAATCCAAACCGGTATGCTCTTGTTTGAGGGCGAAAAAGAAAACTACTTCCTCTACATGGCCCAGCCGCCGCAGGCGCCAACCGACCAGGACTACCCGCCCCGGGAGTTCGTCTTTGTCGTCGATGTCTCCGGCTCCATGAACGGCTTCCCACTGCAGGTATCTAAAAAATTGCTGCGCAAACTCATTGGTCAGCTGCGGCCGACCGACCAGTTCAATGTAGTCCTCTTCGCCGGAGCAAGCCAGACCTGGCAGGCCTCCTCCTTGGCTGCCACCGAAGATAACCTGTCCTCCGCTCTGACCTTCCTCGATCAGGCCCGGGGTGGGGGAGGGACCCAGTTGCTGCGTGCCCTGCAAACTGCCTACGCTTTACCCCGGGTTGCCGAGGGGCTGAGCCGGAACTTCGTGGTCGTCACCGACGGCTATATATCCGTAGAACCGGAGGTGTTTGACCTCGTCCGTAAAAACCTGAACCAGGCGAATGTGTACGCCTTCGGAATTGGCAGCGGCGTCAACCGCCACCTGATCGAAGGCATGGCGCGCATCGGTAAAGGGCGGCCAGCTTTCGTGCTCAATCCCAGCCAGGCGGATACGGTGGCGGATAAATTTCGCCGTTACATCAGCGAACCGGTGCTCACGGAAATGGAACTGGACTTCGGAGATCAGTTCGATGCCTACGACATGGAGCCCATCAGCCTGCCGGACGTAAGCCGGGAGCGCCCGTTGGTCGTTTTCGGGAAGTATCGGGGCAAGGCTAAAGGCCAACTGAAACTGACCGGCTACGGCGGCTACGCCGGACTGGAAAACCAAAACGGCCTTCCGGCAGACCAGATTGTCAGCGAAGCAGATTCCCGCAAGCGCCAATACACCTTCAAGCTGAAAGACGCAATGGCGGACCCTGGCAACGCCGCCCTGGCCCAGCTCTGGGCGCGGGAGCGCATCCGCCGGCTCGATGATTACAACAACCTCCGCCACAACGACGCCAGGGTAGAGGAAGTGACCCAGTTGGGGCTGGACTACAACCTGTTGACCCAGTACACCAGTTTCGTTGCCGTGGAAGAAACACCGGTCGCTGACGTAAGCAATCCCCTGAAAACCGTTAAGCAACCCTTGCCGCTGCCCGAGAACGTATCCGCCACGGCGGTCGGTTTTACCCTCGGCTTCGCCGGCGTTGCCGGCCTACCAGCAACCGGCGGTGCCCCCTGGTACGCCTTTGCCTTCATCGGCCTGCTGGCTGGCCTATTATGCTATCTTTTATATACCGTGTTTGGTCGTCGCCTGTCTTACCTCCTTTTACCTGTTGCTTTGTTCTCCCTGCTGACCGGCTGCGACGCCGGCCGCAAGCAGGCGCTGGTCCGGGAAGCAACACCTGAAACCCTTGATGCCCCGGTAGCCTTTGATGACCGGGCGGCGACCATCACTTTCATCCTCGGCGAAGACGAGGGCACGAACGCCTATTATGCCCGGGCTACGGAGTACTTTCGCTACCACCCTCAGGAGGCTGGCGAGTACCTGGTGACTGACCTGCGCAGCCTCAGCGAGGTACACGATTACCTGCAGACGAACGCATCGGTGGCCGGTCCGTGGCGTAAGATCAACCTCGTGGCCCACGGTAACCAGTGGACGGGCTTGGCTACGCCCTTGTACCCCGGACAGGCAACCCGTACTTCTACGGAAGTACTTTCAACCTGGGAGCCGGCACGTCCCCTCCTCCAAACCAGCGTAAATGAACACACGGAAATCATGGTGCATGGTTGCAGCGTAGGTCGGGACTCCGCTTTACTGCTTCAGCTCAGCCGGGTGTTTGCCGCGCGCGGGCATCGGTATCCGGCAGTGGCCGCTTCGGAGAACTTCACCTTGTTCCGGGAAGGAGAATACGGCATGGAGCGCCACTACGCCGAGTACTACTTCCGGGCCACCCCGCTGGGGAAATATCCGCAGAAGGAAGTGATGGCCAACCGCTTCGCCCGCCAGCATCCCGACAAGCCGGTTGACTGGGACGAAGCGCTTAGCAACTCCCGCTTTACCGAGGCGCTTCAGCCACATCTCTACCAGTTCAACGTCCCCGTTTCCTGGACCCGGGTGTACCCGCAAGGTGGTAAAACTACGGTGCCGACGAACGCTGAAGCCTGGCTCGCCGGAGAGCCGGACCTGATGGCCAGGTTGGCGCGCATGGGCTTGTCTTCCCGCCAATTCCTTTGGGGTTTTTCGGCAGAAGATTATCCGCTCGCCGATGGCGGGACGATGCCGGCGGTGACGGCAACGGGTGTTGCCCGGTTGTTTTGCGTGCTGGTACCGGTGCAGGGGGAAGAGCGAATGGTGCGGGTGCGGTATGGGGTTTAGTGAAGTGTCAGGGCGCGGCCGCAGGTGCAGGAAAAGGTTGAAGGAGCAGGGGCTCCCCCTGCACCCGCGGCCGCGCAAAAAAATAAACGTGCCCGTTTGCTCATTAAGGTGCATCGATAATGACTTTTTGGCTACCGTTCCCTAACTATTGATAATTTATTCTATATTTGAGGCACGATATAATCCCTGTCAGAAACATTCCC
>JBLHRW010000123.1:0-11840 GCA_047626445.1 Neolewinella sp. | reverse complement strand
CTTTATGGTGGGGTTCTCTCTCGCGGTAATTTCATTTGTCGTGGGGTATTTCTATCAATTCATTTAACCTGAGCTGATCCTCGTTCTGCTCTCTCAACCTTTTTCGGCACCAGCGGCCCCGCCCTCAATCCAGACAAGTGAAAACAGACCATAATGCGGGGGTTGTACGAGTCGTACATTCCACCTTCCGGCAAGGATTGGCTATCTTGCTCAGGGTTCTACCTAAGCTGGTTACAACCTGCCACTACCTTAAGCAATTCTGGAAACGAAAACATCAGTTGGAATGGGCATTTGTGTAGCGGTGTAGTCTTTGCTAATTAGGAAACCTACTTATTGGATAATTTGTAATTATGCAATAAGAGGCGTATCTTCATTTTAAACCTAAACACCATTTTCATGAAAACCCTTTTGCTCTTTTGCTCTTTTGCCCTTTTAGCTATATTTTGCTGACATATCTATTGATATTTAATGGCAATGTTTCCCTTTCTGCCCAGTGTGGTGTTACAGAGGAAGAAAAATTTTCTACGGATACATTAGCAACAGGCAATGGTCCTTACTCGGGCTTCGAGTGGGAAAACAAGGCGGAACCCTGGCTAACTTACATTAATGTTAATATTCACTTCATCCTGGCTGACGATTGTTCCGGGCTGACGGCGTCAAGGTCTGACCTGACCGGTCTCGAACAAAAAGAGGTTTTTGCAAAGGCCCGGCAGATGATCAAGGAGGCCAATGATTTTGCCGACGATATGGGGGATAATGTCCCGAATAATCAGAGTTTTCATGGAGCAACGGTCACAAACCCTCAATTTGTTCACCAGAGATATGTTCTCTCTGGAGTTTATCTTCATTGCCAGACCAGTTATAGAAGCCTTAGTGCTTTTGCTCAAATTGATGGTTTTTTTGACGGTTATGCGGCCTATCCGAAAGGATTGAATGTTCTTTTGGCGAACGTTACAAATGCTGATGGTTTTACAGACATACTTGGGGGGGTCTCGGCCGTCGTTGAGAATTACTCGCCGAGTCTGTTGTTGCATGAGATTGCGCATGACTTGAACATTCATCATACGTTTGTTTTAAACAACACCTTTGGTGATCGCTGCCACGACACCTGGTATTTCCAAGATACTACTATTCAAATTAATCCGAATCATTCCATCAGGGCCCGGGACAATTGTTGGGACACCCACCCTACTGCTGATCTGGATGGTGATGGAAGCAGAGATGACTTATGCGATGAGGACAATCCTTTGGTAGAAAATACCCACGTGTGTTGTAATGAGGAGTGGCAGAATAATAACCTGATGGCCTACGGGCTCCACGGAACACAAAAGGGTCGTGCGACCCTTACACCATGCCAGATGAACATCATGAATACGCACCTCTTTACGGCGAAAGAAGACTTTATTGAGGCCAACGACCCAGCCTGCCCGCCTCCTTCGGCGATCATCGGAACACTGGCGAAATTCGATCCGGAGAACCCCACCTGCAGTTTCGACTTGCATTTTGAGGCAAGTATGAACGTAAGTGCTTATCGACAAAGAATTTTTCACGTTACCTCTTCCGTTGATTCAACCATTTTTTTTGACAGTCAACTCCTGCAAGGACGCCCATCAAACGATGCCGTAAGCTATGGCTATCCTTTTGATCCTAATAAACCTTGGTACGTCGACCATCGTCTAACGCAAGGAAAATACAGGATTCAGTTAATCGTAGAAAATGATTGTGGGGTATTCGATACAGCCTCTGTGGTTATTGACTTGCCAAAATGTAATTCGGATACGGACGAAACTGACCCGATAGAACTCGAGGTGTTTCCCAATCCCTTCAATAAAAGTAGTAATTCGGAACTCTCGATTCGATACAAGCAACCAGCCAATAGTACCGTGAAAATTTATTTGAGTGGATTAGACGTTTACGGGAATTATAAGAGCCCACAAGAAGTAGTGGACTTTAACTCTCAGACTATTGTAAACAACATAACTACTAAAAGAATTCATGCTAATTCTCTAATGATAGGAATGAACTATTTGCAAGTTATCGTTTCTGACGAGGTGCAGGTTAGATCCATAAAAGTTCAATAACATGAGAGCCATATTATCAATTTGCTTACTGACGAGTCTCTGTGTTTTTTCTTTGTCTGGACAGATTGATCCCGCCAATCTTCTTTTTACCGAACGGTTTACTTTCGAGGATGCCAGGGGGAATCAGGATACGGTATACATGTCAGGGTCAGAGCAGGCAAACGGTACTTACAACCCGGACCTTGGAGAAGTAAACTTAGCTAACTTTCCCTTTGATAGTATCTTCGAAGCCCGCATTGTTCGAACCGTCGATATTTTTGATTTCCCTACCAGCATGCCCTTTATGTTCAAGCACGCTATTGGGCATATTGACCGCTTCAATGGCGGCTTTTGTAGGAATGGAATTACTTGGTATGCTTTTGCAGTTCAGGCAAAGTACCCGCCGATCACCATTAGGTGGGATACCGCCTCGTACCAGCCGGGAGGGGCATTAGCGTGTTACCCCACTTCGTATATCAATAATACATTGGCAGAAGCCACGATAGTGAGGTGGTATGAAGCTGCGGAACCTGGGTTTGTTGATTTTGCCTGTCTGGGAGTTGTTGGGGAACATACTTTTTACCCATTTAAAGCTCCTTATTATCATGATCCGAAAGAAAGTTATATCATTGCCTCCATCTATGCTGGAGATAGTTTAACGCAGGATACTATAGATACTTACCCTTTCAATATTGGCGGTCAGGGATGGTTGCCTTGTGCGCCGGTAATCGTAAGTGAATCATCACCAGCTGATGTCTTAATTAATGTCTTTCCTAATCCAGTGGCAGAAAAACTCCGTATTACAGGAATAGAGGCGTCGGCAGTTCGGTTGGTGGAAATATATGCTACTTCCGGCCAAACGGTGTTGAAACAAAACGGGCAGACGAATGAAATAGATGTTCGTTCTCTCCCCACAGGGATGTATTACCTCCGGATTCGTTTAAGTAACGGAACCGTTGGTTTGCGGCAATTTGTGAAAAGGTAGTAGTGAACCAGCCCATCCTGGTGAACAATAAAACCAGAACGATCCAGAAAGCCTGCTTACGGCAATGAACCAATGGTGTTTGTGGCCGTAGATCGGTGAGATTATGCCATGGAGCCCTTCATATTGGTTATCGTCTATTGGCCCCTAACCAACTATCAAGGTATTAATTAGGGAGTCAAAAACTATCGTAAAAGACGAAGAAGATAAGCCGCTTTATTACACCAAAAAAGAGCCTCGAAAATCCTTCAGCACCTTTCTTAGGAATCAAAACAAGTCTTACATCAATTCTTTCAACATGGTTGACCATAAGGCGGCAATTATGATTCGGGTGAATTCGATGATCATCTCTGCTATTGTCATCTTTTTTGACCGGGTTAGTGACATCCCATTCGGGGCTTTTATTGGTATTACCATGGTGGTTTGTTCTTTCGTTTCCCTCATGTTTGCGATCAACGCCTCTCGTCCCCACTTCTTCTCCATCCTCCGGCGGAGCAAGCAGATTTTGGATAAGTATCCGGATTTAGAAGAAACGATTTTCACAGTGGGTGCTAATACAGAGGTTACTTTGGAAGAATATGAGGCTGCTTTTGATAAGCTAATCAAGAGTCAGGAGCTGCAGGTGGGAACGCAGGTCCGTACCATGTACCTTTTTGAAAAGCAAGCCCAAAATTCCTTCAGCCACATTGAATTTGCCTATTTGGCCTTTATGGTGGGGTTCTCTCTCGCGGTAATTTCATTTGTCGTGGGGTATTTCTATCAATTCATTTAACCTGAGCTGATCCTCGTTCTGCTCTCTCAACCTTTTTCGGCACCAGCGGCCCCGCCCTCATCATCTTGTCTTATATTGCCAGTCAATCAACCAATTCTGATCATGACGCGTCGCAAAGCCATCAAATCCGCCGCCCTTACACTGGGTGCAGCCTCCCTAAGCAGCGCCATTGGCGCTACCGAAGCCGCCGACCGACTCGCCGGGGCTGCCTACAAAACGAACCACAGTACCTGCAAATGGTGCTACAGCGACATTCCGCTGGAGGAACTCTGTGAGCGCGGGCAAGACATCGGCCTGAAGAGCATCGAACTACTTACCGTCAAGGACTGGCCGACGCTGAAAAAGTACGACATGACCTGTGCCATGGGCACCCTGGATGGCTTCAGTATCGAGAACGGCTGGAACGAGCCCAAGAATTGGGACAACCTGCGGGAGATCTACACCAAGGCGATCAAAGACGCGGCCGACCATGGAATAGAGAACATGATCGTGATGAGCGGCAACCGCCGACGCATCTCCGATCTTGACGGTATGGTGAACTGTGCCAAAGGCCTCCGACCCATGGTGAAGCTGGCCGAAGAAGCCGGGATCACGCTGCAAATGGAACTGCTGAACAGTAAAGTGAATCATCCTGATTATATGTGTGACCGCACCGAGTGGGGCGTCGCACTTGGGGAGATGATCGGCTCGTCGAACTTCCAGTTGCTGTACGACATCTACCATATGCAAATCATGGAAGGTGACGTAATCGACACCATCAAGAAATACCACGAGTACATCGGCCATTACCATACCGGTGGTGTCCCCGGCCGCAACGAAATCAACGACAGCCAGGAGTTGAACTACCCGGCCATCATCCGGGCCATCCACGAAACGGGCTTTACCGGTTTTGTGGCCCAGGAGTTCATCCCTACTTACGATGATAAGATCAAGGCTTTGGCGGAGGGGATTAATATCTGTAACGTTTAATAGTTGGTAGTAAGTAGTTCTACCGCACGAGCGAAGCGAGCGTCCACTATGCGGTAGCACTACCTACTACGGACCACCCATTACTTACTACCAAAGTCTTGAAATCGAAAAACGGACGTTTTTCTAAACTCCATCTAATGTTCAAAAAAATCCCTCCCTACCAACTAATCGGCTGGGGCGGTTCCATCCTACTGGTCATCCTGGTTGGTTACTTCTACCAGTTTCAAGATGGCCGGGTAGGTGGCTTCGGGATGGGGCTGATGGCGGCGACGTCTTTTGCCGTATTACTGATGGCCACGCTGGAAATTTGGAACCTGGTGACAGATTACCAAAAAGGGCACCTCTTCCCGATGCGCAACGCCACGTTTTTTCTGACGATCCTCACAGTCATCGGCTTACCCATCCTAGGCGTCTACGGTGCGGTAACGGGACAGGCCCTCGAACCTTCTACCCTGCTGCTGGTACCGGTCTTTCTCTTCATGTTAGTGCGCAACCTTTTTCGCGTCAAAATCGACAGCGTGGCCCTCGAGGCCAAGACAGGCTTTCGAGCACCTGCTTACGTTACACTTTTCGATGTGACCAAGGTGGAGGAAACCGAAGGTGCGATCAGTATTCATACCTCGGAAGGCAAGGAAATTCGGTTGCTACGGGCATTTTTCTTTCCAAGTGTGTGGGAGAAGCTACGGGAGCGGCTGAGCCGTTTGGGGTAGTCAATAATTCATAGTCTAATAGTTCAGTAGTTCAGTAGTTCATAGTTCCGCCGACTATGAACTACTGAACTATGAACTAACTACCGCGCTTTGAAGAACTTCAGCAACGCCTTAGTATAATCCTCCGTAGTCTCTACGCTCATGCTGTCGGCACCAGATTTCTGGAAGGATGATTTATAATATTCCAGGTTTTTCTCGTACCAGTTGGCGTAGTGTTTGCGCACGCGACGGCTGCCAGTATCGACCCATTCCATTTTACCGGTTTCGGCGTCGAGGGCGTGAATGAGGCCAACGGCGGGGAGTTCCCTTTCCCGGGGATCGTACAGGTGCATCCCGATCAGGTCATGCCGGCGGGCGGCGAGGCGGAGCGGTTTTTCATAGCCATCGGCCAGGAAGTCGGAGAGCAGGAAGCAAATGCTCCGCTTTTTCACCATGTTGGTGAAGTAAGTGAGGGCCATACCGATGTCGGTACCTGAACCAGTAGGTCGGGTATCAAGCAGCTCACGGATGATGCGGAGGATGTGGCCCCGGCCTTTTTTCGGGGGGAGAAATTTCTCCACCTTATCGCTGAAAAGCAACAGACCAACCTTATCGTTGTTATTGGTCGCCGAGAATGCTAGCACGGCGCAGATTTCGGTGATCAGCTCATTTTTAAGCTGCTTGGTGGTGCCGAAAAAACTGGACTTACTGATGTCGACGAGCAGCATCACCGTCAATTCACGTTCTTCTTCGAAGACCTTCACGTAGGGCTCATTCGAGCGGGCGGTTACGTTCCAGTCGATGTTCCGCACGTCGTCACCGTATTGGTAACTGCGCACTTCACTAAACGACATCCCCCGGCCTTTGAAGGCACTTTGGTATTCGCCGCTGAAAATCTGGCGGCTCAGACCCTTGGTCTTAATCTCGATGCGGCGGACGCGCTTTAGGAGTTCGGTAGTTTCCATGCGGCTAAGGTAGTCAAGTAGTCAGATAGTCAAGTAGCCTTTTAGTCAGAGCGTCAAGTGGTCAAATAGTGACTACCGCGAGAGGCAGCTCACTATCGCTCGTAGTTTTGACAAATAACACCGAAGAGGCGTAACCTCACAAGCGGTAGGGAGCATCGGGAAGGGACTATTTTACGGCCTGACGCTCGGACTACCGGACCAATAGGGCGCGGCCGCAGGTGCGGGAAGGGTTTAAGGAGCAAGGGCCTGAGACGGTCAGCTGAGTTGGTAATAAGGACTACGCAGGCTGAAATTTGTTAAAGTCCTAAGTAACAGCTGGTTTGAAAACCAAAAGGCGGGTTTATCACGTTACTCCTTTACCTACTGACCCAACCCAACCAATTACCTACCCCTAACATCTTTCCCCCATGAAATACTTTGGCCTTTCTTCCGACTATGCCCGCGTAGGCATCTTTTTCGCCATTGCCGCCGTGGCGGTGAGTCTCTTCTATGATTTCAGCGTACCATCTACAAAAGCGATGGTTGACGTAAACTGGAATGAAAGTCAAGTGCCAGGAGAACGTCCTCGTCCGGATTTTGATATGGCCGATTTTTCCAATAATCCGTATTCTAAGGAGTTCCAAGAAGCTGCCGGTAAACGTGCCGAGGTCTTGAATTTTCGCGATGCCGGCAGCAATGACTTTTACTACGGCAGCGATACGCCCTGCTTCAAAGTGGAGATCGATGAAAATATTTCTGGTAATGACTTCCAGGCCGACATGTTTTCTGGCAACAGCTACCTCTCCACCTCCGAAATGTTCCGCAGCGGCCTCGAAACGGCTATGGCCGAATCCTTTACCAAAGAAATTTGGGCCCGCGATAACAAGTGCTTTAATGGCTCCTTCGTGGTCAGCTTCGATGTAGATGCTGAAGGACGTATTGGTGAGAATATGCTGGTCCACCACTTAACGGGAAGCTCTAACGCTGCCGGTATTGCGGTCCTCGACGTATTGCGCGGCATGGACCTGGAAGGGCACCGCTGGCACGACGGCACTGCTGGCCAGGTTGAAGTACGGGTACCAGTGAAATTTAAGCTGGAAAAGTAAAATATAGTGGATTCGGTTACTCCAGGTGACTTTTAAGAAAGGTGCTCCGTGCTTTTTCGGAACCCCTCCGTGTGGTCTTCCTTGCTTCCCCACCCGATGAGCAGGAGGAAAACACCAGGTTCCCTCAATGCTGGTAGCAACCGACAGGAATGGCAGCCCGGCTGACCTTGCTCCAGCGGCCGCGCCTGCTCAAAAGCCTTCAGATAAGCACCTACCCGGTCGGGAGCAATGGTGATGTGGACGTGTTCTAGGATCGTGGTTTTATCTTTTGGCAGGGGATTTATTTGATCGAAATTACCCGACTAAAGTCGGGGCTGTGTTACAAAGCTCTGCGAGCTCTAATGGATGGATTCTCTGTGAAACCTCCGTGCTCCCCTCCGTGAGAACCCCTGCCTCAAACCCAGCATAAATGCGGGGTAACCCATAAGCTGCATCGCAGCCCTAAATGCCCTTAATGGTTACGGCATCACGTACTCACTTAGTGGCTTACTGTCTTAGTGGTAAACTCTTACGCTACCCCAAAGCCTCCCGAAACGCCGCAATCAAAACATCACACTGTTCCCGCGTCACGTTAAGCGGCGGCAACAACCGGATGGTATTTGGGTCTTTACTCGAACCGGTAAATACGCCTTGCTCAAACAGTAACTTCTTGCGCAGCGGCGCAATCGGCTCCGTCAGCTGCAGCCCGATCATCAGGCCGTAACCCCGGACCTCGGTGAAAAGACCGGTAGCGGCCATCTGTTCCATCAGGTAAGCGCCGATTTTCTTGGCGTTAGCGAGCAGGTCTTCTTCCTTAATCACATCGAGCACGGCAATGCCGGCAGCGCAGGCGAGGTGGCTGCCGCCGAAGGTCGTTCCCAGCATCCCGGCCTTCGCTTCGAAGGAGGGGTGAATCAAGACGCCTCCGATGGGGAAGCCATTTCCCATGCCCTTAGCCACCGAGACGATGTCGGGGGTAACGTTGGAATGTTGAAAAGCAAAGAACTTTCCCGTCCGGCCGTAGCCCGACTGGACCTCGTCGAGGATCAAGACCGCGCCGTGGGCGTGGCAGAGATCAGGCAGGGCTTCCAGAAAGTCTGGCTCCGGGACGTAGATGCCGTGGACGCCTTGCACGCCTTCGATGATGAGGGCGGCAACGTCGCCTTTTGCCAATTCCTTTTCCACGGCCGCCAGGTCGTTCAGCGGGAGAAAGGTCACCGGGAAATTCCGGTTAATCGGCGCTTTGATCTTCTCGTTGTCGGTGACGTTAACGGCGGCGGAGGTGCGACCATGGAAGGCGCCATCGAACGCCAGAATCCGATTTCGGCCAGTGTGGAAACTAGCCAGCTTTAGGGCGTTTTCATTGGCTTCAGCACCACTGCTAACCAGGAACAAGTCGTAATCGGCCAGCCCGGAGAGCTCTCCCAGCTTTTGCGCTAATTCCTCTTGCAAGGGGTTCTTCACGCTGTTGCTGTAAAAACCCAGTTTAGCGACCTGCTCCTGGATCATTTTTACGTAATGCGGATGCGAATGTCCGATGGAAATGACGGCGTGGCCTCCGTAGAAATCGAGGATTGCCCGGTCGTTTTCATCGTAAACGTAGGCGCCGTTGCCGCGCACGGGTTCGATATCGTAGAGGGAGTAGACGTTGAATAAATTCATGGCTTAGGATTAGCTCGTCGGTAGAGGCGGGCAATAGCCCTGACTCGTCCGGCGAGCGGTTTTGTAAGTTTGGTTTTGATCCGTTCGTCGGACGAGCCAGCGCTTTCAGCGCGTCTCGGCCGACGAACTAAAATACGCCTGCTTTGAGCTTCAGCCCCGCCGTTTCCGCCAGTCCCAAGGCCAAATTCATATTCTGTACCGCCTGGCCGCTGGCACCTTTCAGTAGGTTGTCGATCATGGAGATGACCAGGGCTTTATCCCCATGCTTTTCCACAAAGACCAGGCCTTTGTTGGTGTTGACAACTTGTTTGAGGTTCGGGTCTTGGTCGGTGGTGTGGGTGAAAACAGCGTCGGCGTAAAAATCAGCGAAGAGCTGTTTTAGTTCTGTTTCCGTCTTGTCGGTGTTGACGTAGGTGGTGACGAAGATGCCGCGGGCGAAGGGCCCACGCAGGGGGAGGAAGTTCAAACCATCCGTGGCCTTCCTGCCAAGTAAGCCGCAATTTCGACCAATCTCATTTAGGTGCTGGTGGTTGAAGGCTTTGTAAACGGAGACGTTCGCGTTGCGCCAGCTGAAATGCGTCGTCGGCATCGGGCTTTGGCCGGCTCCGGTGGAGCCGGTCATGCCATTGATGTGGACTTCGCCTTCGGCCAAACCTGCCTTCACCAGCGGCAACAAACCCAGTTGGATGGCCGTGGCAAAGCAGCCCGGGTTGGCAATTCGGGTGGCGCTCCGGGTCGCTTCCCGGTTGATTTCCGGTAGGCCGTAGACCCAGTTGTCGTCCATCCGGTAATCCGTGCTAAGGTCTACGATCACGGTGCTTTCTGGCAGCGGGTTGGCCTCTACCCAGCCACGGGATCGACCGTGGCCCATGCAGAGGAACACTGCTTTCAAACCTTCCAATGCTCCTGCGTCCGCGCCGGAAAAGCGTAAATTGGTCTCCCCCACCAAATCGGTATGTACCTCATGGATGGCCTTGCTCTGCTGGCTCTCGCTCTGGACGTAGGTGACCTCCACATTGGGATGATGGACGAGGATGCGGAGTAGCTCGCCTGCGGTGTAGCCGCCGCCGCCGATGATGCCTATTTTATGCTTCATGGTTTTCTGTTTTGCGCGCTGCGCGCGCACTCCCCGGACTACGCTTGATGCTACGCATCTCGCTTCGTCCGGGGTTAAAACGATTTGATCCCTCCGGGATCACGGGGGGCCGCGCTGTTTACTTATTCACTGCGTTGCGGATGCGACCCGGCACACTCAATATCTTAGTGAACCCCTTCACGTCTTCGCCGCTCCAGCCCTTGTTCATTTCGCCGTAGGCGCCAAAGCCGGCCCCCAGAAGGTCGTTCGGGGAAGTAATGCCATTGAGCTGGAACCGATGCGGGTGCAGCGTTACGTGGACCGTACCGTTGACGGTGCCCTGTGAGCTTTCCATGAAAGCCTCCACATCGCGCATCACCGGGTCGAGGAACTGCCCTTCGTGCAGCATCATGCCGTACCAGTTGCTGAGTTGTTCCTTCCAAAAAAGCTGCCATTTGGCAAGGGTGTGCTTTTCCAGTAGGTGGTGCCCTTTCAGGATCAAGACCGCCGCTGCTGCGGCAAAACCGACCCGGCCTTTGATGCCGATGATGGTATCGCCCACGTGGATGTCGCGGCCAATGCCGAAGGGAGCAGCCAGGGCCTCCAGGGCCTTGATGGCCGCTACGGAAGAGTCGAAGGTTTTACCGTCGAAGCCGACGAACTGACCTTCTTTGAAGTTCAAATCGATGTTGCGAGGTTCCGTCTCCGTTACCGGTACTGGCCACGCATCTTCGGGTAAAGACTTATCACTTGTCAGCGTTTCCGCGCCGCCGACGGAGGTACCCCACAAGCCAGCGTTGATGCTGTAAGTCCCTTTCTTTTCCGGCCATGCTAGGCCGTGCTTGGCGAGGTAATCCACTTCTTCCTGCCGGCTTAGTTGCATGTCCCGGATCGGGGTGATGATTTCCAGCTCCTTGTCGCTGAGTTCGAAGGCGAGGTCGAAACGGACCTGGTCGTTGCCAGCGCCAGTGGAGCCGTGGGCCACACCGTCGGCGTTGATTTCCACCGCGTAGCGAGCTGTGCTCATCGCCTGGAACATCCGCTCTGCACTTACGCTCATTGGGTAGGTCTGGTAGCGCAGGCAGTTGCCGTACACTAGGTAGCGGATGCATTCCTGGTAGTAGGCTTCAGTCACGTCGACACGCTTGTAGCTGGTGGCACCGAGCTTCATGGCACGGGCCTCCATTTCGACGATCTCTTCGTCGGAGAAGCCGCCGGTATCGACGGTTAGGGCATGGATTTCGTATCCTTTTTCTTCCGTTAGGTATTTGATGCAGTAGCTGGTGTCGAGACCGCCGGAGTAGGCTAGAACTATTTTTTTCATTTTCTGGGGGGGTATGTCCCGGGACTGGCTCTGATGCTGGCATCTTCACTAGGTCTGGGGGAGTGTGTGTGTCCCCGGACTTCGTTCGATGCTGCGCATCTTCACTAGGTCTGGGGGAGTGTGTGTGTCCCCGGACTTCGTTCGATGCTGCGCATCTTCACTAGGTCTGGGGGAGTGTGTGTGTCCCCGGACTTCGTTCGATGCTGCGCATCTTCACTAGGTCTGGGGGAGTGTGTGTGTCCCCGGACTTCGTTCGATGCTGCGCATCTTCACTAGGT